>JBBITV010000014.1:1666-21018 GCA_037440585.1 Chloroflexota bacterium | reverse complement strand
ACTCCGAGCCCATCAAGAAGAGCTACCCGGACATCCTGGACAAGGTGGATCAGTTCTACATCACCCAGAACATTCCCAACGACGGCATGCAGTTCATCAAGGATCTCGATCCCAAGCTCAAAGAGGCGACCGTGACTGGCCTGCTCTTCATCGCAGAGGATCCGGGTGGCAAAGCCATGTTGCTGCGCCTGTATAGTTACCGGGGCCTGGCAAAGGTCCCGCCCACCTTCTACGACGAATTCCGCGACCTGCTGAAGAAGGCCGGCGTTGACCCTGCGGAGATGATCAAGTAATTTCAACCTCACTCCCTTCCCCCTCTCTTGTCGGGAGAGGGGGAAGGGCAAGAGAGGGTGCTCTTATGATCACCGGAATGATCACTAAAACACAAGCTACAATTGAAGATCTCTACCATGTGCCTGAGAATGGCAAGGCGGAGATTGTCAATGGAGACTTAGTACTGATGTCCCCCGCCGGAGACTTGCCTAATAGCGCCGCTGGCATCATTTACGCCAGCCTGCTTGATTACGCACGGCACACAAAGACAGGCCGCGCCTACAGCGACAATGCCGGGTTTATCGTCAATCTGCCGAACCGTCGCTCTTTCAGTCCCGATGCAGCTTTTCACACAGGCCAGCGCACAGGCATGAAGTTTCTTGAAGGTGCGCCGATCTTTGCGGTGGAGGTCCGAAGCGAAGGGGATTATGGCTCCCAGGCGGAGCAAGAAATAGCAGCGAAGCGCGCTGACTACTTCGCCGCCGGAACGCTGGTGGTGTGGGATGTGGACTTGCTCAGCGAAGATGTAGTGCGGGTCTATCGTGCCAATGATCCGGAAACACCGACAGTGTACCGCCGGGGTGAACTGGCTGAAGCCGAGCCGGCCGTGCCGGAGTGGTGCATAGCAGTGGATGATCTCTTTGCTTAAACCGCCATGCTAAAAATAGAACATCTCACTAAAGTTTATCCGAATGGAACGGTTGCCCTGAAGGATGTCAGTTTCGAAGTCGCAGACGGCGAGTTTCTGGCGGTCATCGGTCTGAGCGGGTCGGGTAAGTCCACCTTGCTGCGCTGCATCAATCGCCTGATCGAGCCGACCTCGGGCAGAATCGTTTGGGACGGGATAGATATTACCGCAGCACCAGCCTCCGAGATGCGCAAGATTCGCCGCCAGATCGGCATGATCTTCCAGCAGTTCAACCTGGTCAAGCGCTCGTCGGTGATGACCAATGTTCTCTCTGGCCGGCTGGGCTACGTCAGTCCGGTCCAAAGTCTGTTCAATTATTTTTCTCCCGCCGATCGCGCGCGCGCGCTGAAGAATCTTGAGCGCCTCGGCCTGGAGGATAAAGCGTTTGTGCGGGCCGATTCGCTCTCGGGCGGCCAACAGCAGCGCGTCGGTATTGCGCGCGCGTTGATGCAAGAGCCAAAGTTGATTCTGGCCGACGAACCCGTCGCCTCCCTCGACCCGGTCCTGGCCCATTCGATCCTCAAGTATCTCGAACAGTTGCACAAGGAGGACCAGATCACCGTCGTGTGCAGCCTGCATTTTCTGGATCTGGTTCATCGTTATGCGACGCGTGTCGTCGCACTCAAAGATGGCCAGATCGTGTTCCGGGGCCTGCCCCACGAAATTGACGACGTGCAGTTCAAGGCAATTTACGGACAAGAAGCCGAGCGCGTCTCTATCGTTTAATTCATGAATTCATCTTCCACAACACTTCCCTCCTCTGCAAAGAACGCTCCGCTGGCGAGCGTTCTCTCGCTGTTTATCCCCGGCGCAGGACAAGTGTATCTCAGAAGCCACGGACGCGGCGTCGCTATTTTCACGACAACCCTTGTTCTGGCATTCTTAATCAACTGGGCGCTCGACAATTTCAGGATTGGCCGGGTCGCTGCCGGTGGGGTGACCACCAGTTGGCTTTGGGGTGGGCTGGCGCTATTTTGGGCGTGGAATGTGTTCGACGCCCATCGCCGCACGCGCGGCGGGACCGCCTCCAACGCCCTCGGCCTGGCTTTGCCCGCGTTGATGATCTACTTCATTGCCTGGCAGGTTACCGATGTCAACCTTGACCGGCTCGTGACCCGTTTCGAGGATACCAAGATTATTTTCCGCGCCTTGATTCACCCCGACCTGTTTGAGCGTGAAGAAGTCTCCCAGATCGGTGGCTTCCCCTTGTGGCTGCCGTGCACGACTCCACCTCAGTCGCCGTTTCCACCTGGCGCGGGCAGCGGTTATCCTCTCCGGCTGGACAAATCCTGCGCCAAGGTGGGTGACCCGCTCACGATACGGGGTGAAGGTTACATACCGGGCACGGTTGGGTATGTCCACTGGGTGGATGTGAAGGACGAAATCCAAGTGCGCGAAGGCGGCCAGGCCGTGACGGTTGTCGTTGGCGAGGACGGGCGATTTGAAAAGACGCTCAAAGTTCCGGCCTTTGCTGGCCGGGAGGGACTTGATCCGAACAACCCGGTGCAGCAAGTTGTCGAAGTCCGGTTTACCCAGGAGGTCGGCGCGCCGCAGCCCAGCGAGAATTTTGGGGATCTGATCGGTAAGATTGCGCAGAAGCCTCCGCCGGATCTATTGGTGCAACTGGGGCTCTTCCACGAGAATGCCACGATGCCGAGCTTCGTCCCGGGCAAGATTTTTGAGACGATTGCACTGGGCCTGATGGCGACCCTCTTTTCGATCCTTTTCGCGGTGCCGCTCAGTTTCTTTGCAGCGCACAACATCATGTCGCGCATACCGGGCGGGATGCTGGTTTATTATGCCATGCGGACGTTCCTGAACGTTGTGCGCTCGATAGATACACTGATCTGGGGTCTGATCGTGATCGTGTGGATTGGATTGGGGCCCTTCGCGGGGATGCTCGCGCTGGGAATCCATTCGGTGGCTGCGCTGGGCAAACTGTATTCCGAGGAAATCGAGCACATTGATCCAGGTCCAATTGAGGCGGTTACTGCGACCGGCGCGAATTTGATCCAGGTCATTCGCTATGCCGTGATCCCCCAGATTGTCCCGCCTTTTCTTGCCTATACGCTGCTGCGCTGGGAAATCAACATGCCTTCGGCGACGATCGTGGTGTTTCTGCCCGGCGGCGTGATCGGTTTTTTTGTCGTGGAAACGATTCGCAAGGGCGGATATGAGCAGTATGCGGCCGCGCTGTGGGTGGTCGCAGTGGTCATCATGCTGGTGGACTATGTGAGCGCGAGATGGCGCGAGCGGATTCTGGTCGGAGAGACGCGAGTGAGGACCGAGTTGCCGCGTCCCTTCTACAAATCACCACGCGCCCTGGCCTATGTCATCCTCGCACTGGCTGTTTTTGTCTACAGTTGGGAACTCACCGGAATTGATTTGAAAAAGCTACTCGACCCAGGCCCCACATTCATGCGGCTGGTGGGTGATTTCATCGAGATTGATTTGAGTCCGGATCTGCTCGACACCGTGACCAGGCAGATGCTCATCACGATCTTTCAGGCACTCATTGCGACGACCCTGGGTGGCGCGGTGGCACTTCCGTTCAGTTTCCTTGCAGCGCGCAACCTGACCGGGCGTAGCCGGCTGTTGATCTGGATCTACTACCTGACGCGCGGCATGTTCAATTTCCTGCGTTCCATCGAAGCGCTGCTCTACTCGGCCATCTTCGTGTTTTGGGTCGGCATCGGGGCATTTGCCGGCGCCCTCGCCCTGGCGGTGACGACTTTCGCACTCATTGGCAAACTGTTCTCAGAGGCGATTGAGAACATTGACCCCGGTTCGGTCGAAGCGGTAACCGCGACCGGCGCCACCCGCTTGCAGACGATTGTATATGCCATCTTGCCACAAATCATTCCGCCCTTTACCTCGTACGCCATCTACCAATGGGACATCAATATCCGTATCGCCACCATCATTGGCTTTGCGGGCGGCGGTGGCATCGGTCTGCTCTTTTATACCTATTTCAATCAACTGCAGTATCACAAAGCCGGCACCGTCGTGGCGATGATCGTCATCGTGATCACGCTGATGGACTTTGCGAGCGCGCGGATTCGGGAGAGGCTGGTGTAGCCCTTACTGGTAGGCGGGTCGCTTGTCCCCAACTTGTTACGCTCCCCTAAAGAAAGGTTGCTATAAAACACTTCATGTAGTATAATCTCTTTACATCATAGCTCTGCATTCCTCCCCTCGCACTGTCGCCCGCACTGTCGTCGCTGCTGGTTAATGGTCCCTGATGCCTGGAACCTTGCCTGGGAGTGCGACCATGCATCTCTTCTCCCAAGACCGCTTTTTGCGTGCAACCCGAATCGCAAGCTGCAACGGTAAGCCTGACTCACGACGTCCAGTTCGACACCCGGACTCCGAGTAAAGCGTGTACACCTGATGTGAACGAGCGAGGAAACAGCCGTGGGTTCAACTGACGGAGATCAACTGAGCAAAAAGTTCCCCATTGGTGAGCCGGTGCAGGGCACCGTCTACGCGCTGGCGAATCATGGCGCCCTGATACGCCTGGAAGGTGAGGTGACAGGGATCATCCGCAACCGGGAGTTGGCCTGGGACCGGGACGTGGCGCATCCAAGGGAAGTGTTGGCCCTATATCAGCCGGTCGCGGCCCGTGTCATCGGCGTGGACGCGGAACGCCAGCGGCTCGAGTTGAGCTTGCGAATGATGGAGCGCGACCCCTGGCAGGGAATCGCGGAGCGCTATCCGCTGGACAGCGTCGTGCGTGGCAGGGTCGAGCGGCTCGTGCCGTATGGGGCGTTCGTCAGTCTGGAGCCGGGTGTTGAGGGACTGGTCCATATTCGCGAGGTGCTGCCGGAGCCGCCCAAGCGCGTGGGGGACGTCCTCTGGGTGGGTGACACCGTCGAGGCGGTCGTCACCGAGCTGGACGTGCGGCGGCGGCGTCTGGCCCTCAGCGTCCGGCTCCGCCTCGCCCGGCCAGCTTACACCGCGGTGGCCGGGCCGGGGGGCCGGGCCGGGCTGGGCGCTGCTACAGGTGGGACGCCCGTACCGAAAGCAGCCGCGGATCGGCTCCGGCTAACCGGCGAGGGCCAGCCAGAAGCTATGATCGAGAGAGCGGACGAAGTCGCCTGGTGCCAGGCGAACGACCTGGTCCAGCGCATCCTGATTGTGGACGACGACGCCAGCCTGCGGACGTCGCTGGCACGCTTGCTCAAGCGGCTGGGCTACCAGGTCGACGCTGCCGAAAGCGGCGAGCGGGCGGTGGCCCTGTGTCACGGGCAGCGCTACGACCTGGTGTTGATGGACCTGAGTTTGCCCGGGATCAGCGGGCTCGATGCGGCGAAACGCATCTTCGAGCGAGAGCCCGGCATGCCGCTGGTCATGATGACCGGAGTCGACTGGCTGGATCGCCGGGCGGCCATAATCGAGCAGGCGCAGCAATTGGGAGCGCGGGCGGCGCTGACCAAGCCCCTCGACCTCTCACGCCTGTCTGCTTTGATTAAAGAGATCAACGCCGGTAACGAACTCCAGTCGCTCGCTATGGAGCCGGCCGCCGAGGCCATGCCACCGCCTTTCCTGCGCGAGGGCGCGGCGCCAGCCCTCCTGAACCTCGACCGTGCGCCGAAAACGCTGAAACAGATTGTGAACGATCTGCGGTGCAACACGGGCGCCGATGCCGCCGTGGTCTTCCACGTGGAACCGGCTACGAACCAGGTCGCCATCGTTGCCCATAGTGGGACACCTCTATCCCAGTCTGAGGCGATGATGTATACGCTGCTCAACAGCCCGGTCGCAGATGTGATCTTTGGCCGGGACCGGCTTTACGAGCAAGATACCAGCCGGAATCCGTTTCGCTTTCGCTACCTGAGTCCAATGCTGGCTTTTCGTTCCTGCATCGGCGTGCCCGTCGAGGCCCTGGGCCAGACGCAGCATGGCTTGTTCCTCTTCCACAAAGATGCGCAGCACTTTACACGAGGCCACGTGCGACTGGCGATTGCCGCCGCCCATCAGGTTGGGGCAGCCATCGCCCACGCCGAGGCCGAGCGAGCAATCCAGGCTTCGCAGCATTTGATGCTGGCCGGGCAGATCGGGGCGGTGCTCGTTCACGAATTGAACAACAAGATCACCAGCGTCCAGCAGGAAGCCAGCCTCTTGAAGCTGAACTACGATCGACTTGCTAATAGCCCGTCGCCGGAGCAGGCGGCCACCCTGCACGACGAAATTGGCGAGGTGGTAACCAATCTGCTGGGCTATAGCAAAGACCTGCGCGACCTGGCACGCCTGTACCTGAATTTGCGGCGGGTTGAGCGGTACGAGGTGGTGAACGTCAACGAGATCCTGCGCCAGGCCATACGTTTACTCGAGCCCCTCGCCAGAGAATATCGCATACAGATGCGGTCTTGCTTTGCCGAGGATATCCCGGCAACCATGACGATTGGGTCCCGCCTGGAACAGGTCTTCATTAACCTGATCCTGAACGCTATCCAGCAAGTCAACCAGTTCAAAGGTACAGGCGAAGTTGCGATTTGCACGGCTTTTGAGCCCGGGGATGAATCGTTCCCTCTAAAAATTCGCTTTGTCGACAATGGGCCGGGCGTCCATGGCCAGCATCTCGACAAGGTTTTCCTGATGGGCTTTACGACCCGGCCGGACGGAACAGGCCTGGGGCTGTTCGTCAGCCAGCGTTTGATCGAGTCATTGGGCGGGCGGATTGAAATTCAGGACAATGTCCTGCTCGTCGGAAGCATTTTCAGGATAGATCTGCCATTGGTTGTGCCTTCCTCTGAGGAGAGAGTGCCATGGACATCCAGAAGCAAGCTCACATCTTGATCGTGGATGACGAAATTGGCGTTCGGGAGAGCCTGGCTTTGTGGCTACGACGGATGGAAGGACACCAGGTCGCACTGGCCGCCAATGGTTTGGAGGCGTTGCGACTAGTGCGCGAGGCTGGTGGACGCTTCGACATGGTTCTCTTGGACCAGCGGCTCTACTCCGAGCCAGAGGGCCTGGAAACGATGAGGCTAATCCATGCCAGCTATCCGGACCTGCCAGTAGTGATCATGACTGGGTTCGGCGACGTGGATTCCGGCGTGGAAGCACTGCGCGCTGGCGCCTACCGCTATCTCCTCAAGCCCTACCATCCCGACGAGATCACCATCCTGGTTCGCACCATCGTCGAGACGCGCCGCCTGAAGCAGGAGTTATTTCTGACGGATCTCGAGCGCACCTGGCTGCGTAGCCTGTTGGACGTTAGCTCAGCCATCCAGCGCACGCTGAATCTGGACCAAATCCTGAATATCATCTCTCAGAAGGCACGGGAATTGATCGGGGCCGACGGCAGCTTGCTCATGCTTCCGCATCTGGCCGCTGGCTGGCCCTGGGCCGGCACCGCCATCGAGAATGGCCGTCACGAGTTGCAATTCTGCCGGGATTGCGAAGTAGGGCAGGGCTACTGCTGGCGCATTCTTGAGGGCAGGGAGCCGATCATGGTCTCCGACGTTCAGGCAATTCCGACCGCCGAGCGCTGCGCAAAGATGGGTGACTACCGCGCCTTTATCGGCGTGCCAGTCGGCTACCAGGCGGAGAGCCCCAACGCGGTGCTGTACGTCACCTGCCGCGAGCCGCGCTCCTTCCGCGACGAGGAGGTGCAGATTTTGGCCATGCTGGGCAGCCAGGCCGCCCTGGCCATCCGCAATGCACGACATTTCCAGGAGATGAACATGCTGCACGAAGCCTCACAGCTTGTGACCTCCTCCCTGGATAGCGATTATATCGTAAAGAAGGTGGTCGAGCTTGCCGTGCAGGTGGCCCATGCTGGCTTCAGCAGTGTCGTACTGGTGGGCGAGAATGGGGGGCTTATCAGCAGCTACGAGGACTTCAATGGCAGGATCCCTCCTTTGCACATCCGCGCCCGACCTGACGGCACGACCCGCCAGGTGATCGCCCGTGGTGAATCGATCTGCTTCGACCAGGTCACGGACGATGGGGTCACGCACAACCCCGAGTTGCTGAAGATCGGCGTGCAGTCCTACGCCGGCATCCCGCTCAAGTCCAAGAACAAAGTGCTGGGCGTGCTGTTCGTCCACAGCTTCAGTCCGGGCGCCTTCCGGGACAATATGGCGGTGCTAACCACTTTTGCCAACCAGGCGGCGATTGCCCTGGAGAACGCCCACCTGCAGCAGCGGACCAGCGAACAGCTTCAGCAACGGGTGAAGGAGTTGAGCGCGCTGGTCGAGGTTGGCCAGGAGATCAGTGTCTCGCTCGACCCGGTACGTGTACAGGACCTGATTCTGGAGAAGGCACTGGAGCTGACTGGCGCTCATTTCGGGGCTTTTCTTGTGCCGAACAAGGCCGGCGACGCGTTGGTTTTCAGCCGGACGCGGCTGCCGGATGGGTTGTTGGCGCCAGATACGTCCATCAGACAGATACCACTGCCTGACGGCATTGCAGGCCGCCTCGGTATTACCGGGCGTACGTTTGTAACCAGGCAGACGCTGCGGGTCCCGGATGTCAGCCAACACCCTGATTACATCTCCTATATCGCAGACACCGCGTCTGAGCTAGCTGTCCCGCTCATCTATCGGGATGAGTGCATCGGGGTCCTCGACGTCGAGCATCGCGCAGTGAACGCTTTTGGCAAAGACAGCGAGAGGATCATGGAGGCGCTGGCGGATCAGGCGGCCGTGGCGTTGTACAACGCGCAAAGCTACAAAGAGCTGCAACTGACCTATCACGAACTGCAACGCGCGAAAGAAGACCTCGATGCAGCCGGTGTGATTGCCTACATGGGTCTGTTTGCCGCCGAATGGTCCCATGTGGTGAGCCAGAAAACTTATGCGATCAGGACATTCGTCGACGTGTTACGTGATCTGGTCCGGGCTGATACAAAGGTGAGTGGCATCCTGGCGGATATCGAGGCCACCGCCGGTGAGCTGGAGCATATCATCTTCCCGGTGCCCCCTAAGTCCACACGGGACGAGCTGCCGCAGCCAGTGGTCATTGACGTGCTCCTGCGCAAGATGAGCAAAGAGTTGTGCCGCGCCCGTGACAACATCACCCTCAACCTTCAGCTTGGCTGTGAGGGTGTGATCGTCCGTGCCAATTACACCTTGCTCGAGGGCGCTCTGCAAAAGTTGCTCGACAATGCGATTTTCTCCATGCGCCCAAAGGGCGGGCTGCTGACGGTCAAGAGTCAGGTCATCGGCGACCAGGTGGAGATTCAGGTGATTGATACCGGTCCTGGCATTCCGCAGCGGTACCTTCCCTATTATCTTAAGCAACGTGTGCCGAAGGACCGGGGCGAGCGGGGCACCGGGATGGGCGGGCTCATCGCGAAGTTTATCTTCCGGCATCACGGTGGAGACCTACAGTTGTTATGGACAGGCGAGGGACGGGGAACCGCCTTACGGATTACGCTGCCAGTAGCCGCTATCTGAGGAGACTGGGATGATGACTGCGCGCCGTGTCCTGGTGGTTGATAACGACGCGAGCGCTTGCAAGGCGACCGCGTTGCGCCTGGCAACCCGCGGGTATACGGTGTCCACAGCAACCAGTGTAGAACAAGCTCGCAGGTTGCTCGCCGAGAAGTATTTCCAGCTTGCTGTCGTGGATATCCGACTTGAAGACGAGCGAGATGAAATGGACACCAGCGGACTGGCCCTGGCCCGGGAGATCAATTCCTTCATCATTACACTGATTATCACGGGCTACAAATCTTTCGACTACTTCAGGAATTTCCTGGGCTCGGCAGCCAATGGCTTCACGCCAGCGGACCTTATCTTCAAAGAGGATGGACCGCAAGCCCTGTTGTCAGCGGTGGAGCGGGCTTTTCAGGGACCTAAACGTATCAACTGGGATTTAGAAATAGAGGAGCGCGGGATCTCCTTCCGCGAGTTGGTCAGGCAAATCAAGGAGTTTCAGCGCCGCGATGAGTCCAGCCAGGAAGAGGCGGGAGAAGAGTTATGTGACTTGCTACGGAAACTGTTTTTGGACGAGACGAAAATCGAGATTTCTTTCATGCGCCCGGGACGTGGCGGCTCCGGTATTGTCCTGGTCAAACCCTACTACCAGGGCATGGAAGGGGCACCGATCGTCGCCAAGTTTGGCGCGCGCGAAAGTATGGCGCATGAAATAGCGTGTTATAAGCAATACGTCGAGCCCTTCGTCCTGCCTCGTAGCACTAGTCTGGTGGGACAACCTGCATTGACTAACCGGCTGGGAGCGTGCAAGTTCAGGTTTGTCGGCCTGTCCAGGGATCATCTTCAGGATTTCAACGCGTACTATCGCGATCCGCGTGTCGCAGATGGGCAAGTGGTGCAAGCTATTGCTGACCTGTTTGAGCATACGTGCAAGATCTGGTACAAAGGCAAACGCGGGTGGTCCACTTCAGGCAACCCTATCGCCGGGATCAGGATAGGGGAGTTCTACCGGAGACAACTGTCTTTCGACCAGGCAGAGAATTGGCAGGAGCTGCAGCAGAACCTGGACAAGATTGTGCAGAGCAGCGCCCGACATGGGGTCATTTTCCAACGCATCGATGACACTAGGCTTGAGATGCAAGTCGAAGATTGTCACCCGGTCACGCTGCTCGATCCGCTGGTCTTCCTCAGGGATCATGAGGCAGCCTTGCCGCAGCCCTCATTCAGATCGGTCACACACGGCGACCTGAACAGTCGCAACATTTTTGTGGACGAAGGCGGGCGGACCTGGCTCATCGACTTTTTTCGGACGGGCTGGGGGCCGGTGTTGCGAGACGTGGGCGAACTGGAGAGTGGGGTCAAGTTCGAGCTCTTACAAACCTCTGATTTCGCCCGACTATATGCGTTCGAGCAAGCGGTGCTGGCGCCCGACCGTTTCGATCAGCCGATTGAGCTCAACTCCCACTGGCACACGCCGGAGTTTGTGCGCGCGATACATGCCATCGCGAAGCTGCGGTCCATTGCCGCCGACTTGTCCGAAACCCAGGACGTGGGCGAGCACTACGTGGGACTGCTCTACTACGCGCTCAAGATGATGACGTGGCGTGGCATCTCCTCAGTTGACGTGGAGCGCCAGGCGATCCGGGCTCGGCACGCCTTGCTTTCAGCGGCGTTGATCTGTGAGAAGTTGCGTGGATGACAAAATGATGGCACCCAATCTCTCTACGGAAGAGGTTCCGGTACCCCTCACCTACCGGCAAGACGTCGTCACCCAAGTAATGAAGTGCGTCCGCGCCGGCGAGTCGTGTGCCCTTATCGGGGTCAGCAGCAGTGGCAAGTCCAACCTGCTCCGGTTTCTGACCCGGCCGGATGTGCAACGACATCACTTGGGTGAAGAGGCGGATCGATTCCTTTTCCTGTATATCGACGGTAACTCGTTGTCCGAAATGTCGGAGTGGGGGGTATACGAACTGTGCCTGCATCGGCTCCTGCAGGCAATTGATGCGCAGCGGCCGGAGATGAGTAGTCCAGCGCCACATCCGTGGGAAGGGCTGGTGCTGCAAATGGAGAGCTTCTACCAGCGCGCGGTTCGTTCGCAGAACCGGTTGCTCGGCCAGCTTTACCTGGAACGCTGCGCCTACACTGTATGTGAGAAGCTGGGCCTCAGACTGGTCTTTCTGTTCGACGAGTTCGATGGGTTGCTCGCCAAATTGGACCAGCACTTCTTTCTTAATCTGCGGGCACTGCGGGACAATCACTAGTACCGGCTGTGCTACGTGATTGCCACGCGCCGGGCGCCATTGAGGATCCGGGTCGAGATCGCCGACTGGGGTGAGTCCTTCTACGAGTTATTTGCCCTCAACGTCTTCGGTCTGGGCCCTTACAACCGCGCCGATGCAGAATTCATGCTCCACCGTCTGGCCGTCCGTGACAGGATTTCTCTCACCCCAAACCTGGTCCAACAACTGTGCCAGGTGACCGGGGGCCATCCCGGTCTGCTGCGCGCCACTTTCAACGCAGTGGTCTACCACGGCTGGGCCACCCGCGACGATTACATTGCCGACCAACTTCTGGACGACGCCAGGGTCAGGGAAGAATGTGACAAAATCTGGTACAGCCTGGATGAGGACGAGCAGCAGACCTTGACCGGAATTGCCCGTGGTCAGAGCTCATCGATGCAGGATACCGAACTCGTCAGCTACCTGGACGTCAAGGGGCTTCTAGACCGCCGCGAGGGAGGGCGGCGCCTGGTTATAGCGCCCCGGCTCTTCGCCGATTACGTACGAGAACTGCACGCCCGGTAATGGAACCCACAGACGTTTAGATTGGAGGACGGGATATGCGATTTTCGCTCTTGATTTCGAGTGTCTTTGTCGCCCTGCTATTCGCCCTGAGCAACCAGGCACAAGTCGCTCTGCGCGACCCCCTCCTGGCGGCTTCGCTAGGTTGCTTCGCTTTCCTCGCTCTCGTGGGCTTTGCGATCTACTTCATCATCGGATTCCACATCATCCCGCAGACCGAGGTGTGGATTATCGAGCGGCTGGGACACTTTGAGCGCTGGGCCGGTCCGGGCATCACCTGGGTCGCGCCATGGCCGCCATGGCTGGAAAGGATCGCCATCAAGTTTGACACCCAATGGCGCGACGAGGACTACGAGATCCCCAAAGTCTACTCACAGGACCACATCCCGCTCACGGTCAAACTGACTGCCCGGTTTCGCGTCCAGCCAGGCAGGGTGGATCCTGCTGAAAAGAGAAAACTGGTCTACTTGTCCGTAGACTGGCCCGATCGCGTTGGCACGCTGCTGGCGCCGACCCTGCGCGACATTCTGGCTCACTACAATGCCCTGGAAATCCTGGGCAAGGATCAGATGCGTCAGGCCGAGATCGAGGCCGAAATGGCGCACCGCCTCGGGCCACGGTTGGCAACGCAATGGGTGGGTCTTTCAGACACTCAAGGGATCTTGTTGAAAAACATATCGCTGCCGCCGGAGATGGAGGAAGCTCTGGTTAGGAAGCTAAAAGTTGGGATCGAGGGCAGGACGCACGCCGAGTTGTTAGGCCTGATCCACGCGGCCTATCCGGGCATCCCGGAAACCGTCGTCTTGCAATCGATCAACAGTTTGAGCGAGAGTCCGGGGGCGAACACCTTCGTCGTGCCGTGGGGTGGACCAGCCCAGTCCGAGGCGCTGGAGAAACCGGACGAAGCCACTGCTGCGCCGCCGCCCGCGCCAGCCGGGCCCACAACCGACGACCATCGGCAAGAAATCAAGCGCCGCCCGGAGATAGCAATTGTGAAAAAAATCCCGCCGGCTGACAGCACCACCGAGGTGGCATAGTTACGAAGATGGCTGGCTCCACCCACGTCCTCGTCATCGGCGCGGCCAGCATTGACGTCAAGGCCCAGCCGTGCCAAAGCTTGCAGCCAGGCACGTCCACGCCAGGCAATGTCAAGATCAGCATCGGCGGCGTGGCCCGCAACATCGCCGAGAACCTGGCGCGCCTGGGCCAGCCGACGGTGCTCCTCTCTGCCGTCGGCGATGACCGGTTTGGGCGGCACATCTGTGACGTTACGGCAGCGGCTGGCGTTGACACCAGCCACGTGCTCTACACGGCAGGAGCGCAAACAGGCACTTATGTGGCCGTACTCGATCAGGATGGCCGCCCACATATCTCCATTGCCGACATGGACATCATGGCGAGCCTGACTCCCCAATATGTCCAGCGGCACCGCCGCCTGTTCAAGAACGCCGCGATGGTCGTGCTGGACGGCAACGTCCCGCCGCGGACGATCCATTTTGTGTTCAACGCGGCCCAGAAAGCCGGGGTGCCCATCTGCGTGGATCCAACATCGGTGGCGTTGGCAGGCCGGTTCGTGCCCTATCTGAAGCGCATCACCCTCATGACCCCCAACGCCGCCGAGGCGGAGGTGTTCTGTGGCGAGCCGGTGGGCCGCCGCCGCGAGGCGATTCGAGCCTCCCGGTGTCTGGTCTCGATGGGTGTTCAGCAGGCGATTATCACCCTGGGCCCCGACGGCCTGGCCTATGCCACTGCAGCGGAGAGTGGGTGGGTTCCGGCATTGGAAGTGGAAGTGGTCGATCTGACCGGGGCGGGTGATGCCCTGACGGCCGGCGTAGTCTTTGGCCTGCTTAATGACATGCCCCTCGATGAAGCAGTCCGCCTGGGCGTCTCGGCGGCCGCCCTGACCCTTGGAACGCGCGAGACAGTTCACCCTGAGTTGAGCCTGGATTTGTTGTACGAGCGGTTGGTGATCTAAACGTGAAACGTCAAACGTCAAACGTGATGGGTGGTCCCTGGAGAGATTCTCACGTTTGACGTTTGATGTTTGGCGTTCCATGCAGCACCCCCACGTAAGGCAGATTGCGATATTTCTCCTGGTAGTCCAACCCATAGCCAACGACAAACCGATCTGGAATGGTGAAGCCGACGTAGTCGAGGTGGATGGGGATGGCGTGGCGGTCTGGTTTGTCGAGCAGGGTACAGATGCGCAGGCTGGCGGGCCGGCGAGTCTGCAGGTTCTCCACAATGTAAGCCAGCGTTCGGCCGGTGTTGACGATGTCCTCGACCAGCAGCACGTGCCGGTCCTGGATGCTGCTCTCCAGGTCCATCAGAATGCGCACTACCCCCGACTTCGTCGTGCTCGGACCGTAGCTCCCGATGGCCAGGAAGTCGATTTCATGCGGGATCGGGATCGCGCGGCTCAGGTCGGCCAGGAAGGTGAGCCCACCTTTTAGCACACAAGCCAGGATTGGGTTCTTGCCGCTGTAGTCTGCGCTGATCTGTGCACCGAGCTCCGCCACACGCGCCCGGATCGCTTCGGTGGAAATAAGGACTTCGGAGATATCGTCGGTGAAGGACATAAGCACCTCATGCGTGGTACCCAGGTACCCAAGTATGGTACCCAGGTACCCAAGTACACAGGTACACAGGGAAACAGGGGGGACATAAGCAGATGGATTCCTGTGTACCTGTATCCCTGCGTACCTTCTTCACGGAAACAGCGGCGCCAACACCACCGTCAGAATGTTGTACGCCGCGTGAATCAGAATGGCCATCGTCGTGTTGGCGCGATTACGGATGATGCCGAGGACCAGGCCCACGATGAAGATTTCCAGTAGTGCCGGTGACACCGTGTACTGGGTGTGGGCAATCATGAATAGGAACGAGGTTGCCAGCAGCCCGAAACGGGGTTGCAAGGCGCCGCGAAACAGCAATTCCTCGCCGATGCCGGCCGAAAGTCCCAGGGTAAAGGCCCCCAGTGGCGTCGCGAACCTCCCGAAGAGAATTTCCGAGATCCGTCCCACCTCTTTGTAGCCGGCCGGATCCAGCCGGTTCCAAACGACCGAGATGAGCCAGCTAAAAGCCAGCAGACCCGCCGTCGCGAGGGCAAACTGGCTGATTTGGGTGCGACTGACCGGACCTAGACTAAGCCGATCCAGGACGTCACGCATGTTACGCCGGATAAACAGCCCCACGCCCAATAACGCCGCCAGTACAAATGCCAGTGCCTGGAGCCAGAGGTCGGCGACAGAAACATTGAAGGTGTCGGGCGGCAGGTCCTTGAGCATAGGGATGAGCCAGAGATTAAGCAGACTGCTGCCGGTGAGATAGATGGCGAAGACCAGTGCCGTGGCGTGGACCATGGACTCTGGATCGATGGGCATCACGCGGGCCAGGACGCGGCGTACCAGGGGGATGAGAGGCAGAAAGGCAACCAGCCCGGTAAGCAGGAGCACGATTGACACCGCCAGCAAGTTGAGTTCAGGGAAAAAGCCGGGTGGCTCGGCAGTGCCCCTCGCAGCCCCCAGGCGATTGACGATTGCAATCACCAGGGCTGCCAGGCCGAAAAGGCCGAACAGACCATTGACCAGAATCAGGGCAAGCACCGTCAGCGTGCGAGCCACCGGGTAGCGGTTTCCGAAGTTGGCAAGGACGATGATAGCCAGGAAGGGGATGAAGACGAAAAGAGTCACGGTTGGCCTCCTGTTTCGGATGGCTCGAACTTCGTTCACGAATCGTCTATCTCAATCAGGGCCAAGCTCAACCAGCGGCGGGTCTCCCGTGTCACCTTGACCCGTTCGTCGATCCGGTAACCCGGCACCCAGACGACGTGCTCTGGGGAGGCAACCAGCGGGTAGTCGTCGCGGGCCGTGGCGGGAAGCTTGACGTTGATCATGAACTCACGCAGCAACACGGAATGGCCGCCCATCCCCAGCGGTTGAAAGCGGTCGCCAGGCTGGCGGCGCCGCAACCAGAGCTCAGGTCCGGTCCGGTCAAAGTCCAGGTCGGCGCGCCAGGTGAAAGGCGGCCGGCTGCTGCTATGTGGAGTCAAGGGCTTAGCCGGGTCTTCCTGGACCGGCTGAAGCCTTGAGTCCAGATTTTGAAGTGTATCCAGTGCATTGAAGTCCCGAAGCTCAGCGGTCACCTGCCAGTCCGTGTCCGGGAGCCGGGTGATGCCAGGAATCGCTAATGGGACGCGATCAACCGTCAGTTGTGGCAAGTCTGCGGGCCGCAGAGGAGCTTCGGCGATGGTGAAGGAGTCATAGCTCTTGTAAAGCACCAGGCCCTGGGGCAAGGTTGCTGCGCTGCCCGCCGGCCGGTCATTGGCGATGGTCAGGGCATCTTCAACATGGATCCAGTTAATGTTGCGCAATTCCCGGCGCAGGCGCCGGATCGCCTCACGCAGCAAGCCACGCTGCAAACTGGGATGCAGCCGCCGCCAGGGCGCCAGCGCGAAAGTCAACGCGCCTTCCTTCTCCTTGACGACTTCGGCCCAGGCCGCCAGTATCTGCTCGTGCAAGTAATCAAAATCGTCAGCGAAGATGCGCGCGCTGCGCCGGACCACGTCGCGGATGCGAGGATTGTAAGTAGCCAGGTGCGGGATCAACTCGTAACGCAGCCGGTTGCGGTAAAGTGTCCGGTCCAGGTTGGACAGGTCGAACCGTGGCTGGAGTCCATGCTCCCGTACGTAGCCCTCGATTTCCGCCCGTGTTGTCTCCAACAATGGCCGCAGCAAGACTAAACTTGGGATTTGGTCATTAGTTATTGGGAATTGGCTCACCGGGAGCATCCCACGCAGACCGGCCAGGCCCGAGCCGCGCAGGAAGTGCATCAAGACAGTTTCCACCTGGTCGTCGGCCGTGTGGCCGACGGCGACTTTGTGCGCACCGGCGCCGATGGCGACCCTGGCAAGGAAGGCGTAACGCACCTGGCGGGCCGCCTCCTCAATCGCCAGGCCGTGCCTGACAGCATAGGCCGGCACATCGTGCGCCTCAATGGTTGCCGGAAGCCCCCACGCACGGGCTACCTCAGCGACGAAGGCGGCGTCGGCGGCGCTGTCTGCACCCCGGATCTGGTGGTCCAGGTGGGCGACGTGCAAGCGCACGTCGAGCTCCGGTGCCAGGGCTCGCAACACGTGCAGTAAGGTTAGTGAATCCGCGCCGCCTGAAACGCCGACAATCAAAGCGTCCCCAGGAGCGAGCATTGCGTACGTACGGATCGCCTGCCGGACCTGGTCTACAACATTCATCTTCAACCATCATCCTTCCAGCCGAATTATACGAGCTTGCGGCAGTCTGACAAGTGGGCTGGCTCGTTAGAGGTTTGTTAGAGTTTTGTAACTGGCGAAGCCGTGCCCGTATGCCCGATACCCATTTCTGCGTCTAACCGTTCAGTCTTGAAACGTGAAACGGATAGCCTGGCGAAGGTTTTCTTAACCTTGGCCAGACCTGGCAGCCAGTAGTAACGGTCCGTGCGACCGGGGGGGGCGCGCGGATCGGAGGAGCCAATGTCATGACTCAATGGATTCGACATTTGTTGATCGCGTTGCCAGCCGCATTCAGCGTACTGGTGATCGTGGGCCTGCGCAGCCACGAGGTACAGGCCACCCCCCCACCGGTCCGCGTGCTGTTGCCGGTGTTACAGAGCATTGGCGACCAGCGCGCCAGGGTCGAAACAACCGTCGAGGTCCAGAATGTGGGCGCGAGAGCGATCGTCGTGGTCATGAACCTGTGGGCCGAACCTTCAGGCTTTTGCGAGCCCCAGGCCTCAGAGCCGTTCAAGGTCGAATGCAGCGGCCTGATCCTTCCAGGCAGCGCCTGGCACTGGACATCCGACCGTTTGCCGGCATCCGCCTGGTCGGCGACGGTAGAAGCATGGACGGCGTGCCCCAGTAGCGGTGGTGTGCCGGTCGATATCCCACTGGCTGTGCAGGTGGTGCGCAATGGACCCAGCCTGCGCACCCCGAACGCCAATGTCGCCACCAGCTACTCTGCCACCCCCATTGGCCGCGCCGGCGTCCAGGACCCGATCGTTGGGGGCTTCACGTACTACGGGCCGCTGATCTACGCGGGTTGGCGCGGCTTTAACTCCTGGATCTATCTGCAAAACGGCGGCGCGGCCTGCACCTCGGTGGACTTGTGGTTCCAACAACTGGACTACTGTGGCCGCGCCAGAATCGCCCAGGTGCCGACCCTGGCTCCAGGCGAGAGCTACGCCTTCGACGCTGGCACGGCTGTCGGCCCTGATTTTCTCGGCTCGGTATGGATCCGTGCCTCCCAGCCGCTGGGCGTTGTGGTCGACCAACTCGGCCCGGACCTGCTCATGAGCTACACGGCCCAGCCCGGCGAGGTCCGTGCGTCCTCACCTGGTGAGCCCTTTTTCAGCGTTGGCTCGCAGGTAGCCTTTGGACCGCTGATATACCGCGAGATGCAAGGCTGGGATACGCTCGTAGTCGTGCAAAACCTGAGCGGGACGACCAGGGCCAAGGTCAAGGTTAGCTTCCTGGACGCCGGAGGTAATTACCTGACTTCGCTGGTCGACTGGGTATGCCCGGACGGTTCGCAAATTTTCTCTTTGCCCGCCGTGAGCCAGTTGCCTGGCGACTACATCGGCGCATTACGGGTGGAGTCGCAGGACTATCTACAGCCCGGCTCCAATTCAGTCGATGCCCCCAATATCCTGGGCATCGCACAACTGGTGAAGTACGCCGACCCGGCGCGGACGCAGCCGCTGGAGGCTATCGCCTACAACTTACTGCCCGAATGGGCGGCTTTCGATTGGCAGACCGGCCTGGACCCGGAGTGGAATACCGGCCTGATCGCGCTGCCCTCTTTCTTGAAGCAGAACGGCGGCGTGAGCACGGAAATCGCCATTCAAAACGTCGTACCGGTTCCGGGTATCACGAATTTCGTCGTTTACTTGTATGACCAAAATGGGTTGCTGGGCGTCGTGTGCGAGACCCTGAATCAGTTTCAGACGGAGTATGTCAGCGTCGACAACTGGGTATTCATCAGTCCTGGACTGCGGGGATCAGCGGTGATCTCCGCTACAAACTGGTCGCACCCCGTCTTCGATGGACAGGGTAAGGTGGCGCGTAATGTAGTCGGGCTGGCGGCAGTGGCCGTAGAGCGGTTTGGTACCAACCTGGATTTCGACGTCATCGGCGATTCCAGCGCTGGCGCTGAGGGGATTCCGATCCAGGGT
>JBBITV010000014.1:0-1647 GCA_037440585.1 Chloroflexota bacterium | reverse complement strand
ATTTCCTTGGCAGAGATGCGCCGCGCTGCCCGGCAGAATAAATGACCAAACAAAGGTGCGACGCACTTCGGTCAGAATCCAAGTGCGTCGCACCTTTAAAATGTATTTGACGAAATGCCTGTTCTGGGCTACAATTGGGCGCACTCGGGCTGTGGGGGCAAGGCCGCTCGTCGTATACCGGTCGCTAGAAGCGTAAAGAAAGGGACCTGACGGCAGGGAGCTGTGGGGTGGCCTGGAGCGCGGCCGCCCCGCCCTATTTTTATGCCCGGGGGTCCTTGCCCATATGGCGATGTTCGAAAGCCTGACGGATAAACTACAGAACGTCTTCAACAAACTGTCGCGCAAAGGCGTACTGACCGAGGCGGACGTGGACACGGCGCTGAAGGAGGTGCGGATCGCCCTCCTGGAAGCCGACGTCAACTTCAAAGTGGTCAAGCAGTTCGTGGCCCGGGTCAGGGAACGCGCTATCGGCGCCGAGGTGATGCGCAGCTTGACGCCAGCGCAGCAAGTCGTCAAGATCGTGCACGAGGAGTTGATCCATCTGCTCGGCGAGCCAACCAGGCTTAACCTCCAGGGGAATCCGCCCCACGTCCTGATGCTGGTCGGGCTGCAGGGTTCCGGGAAGACGACGACGGCGGCCAAGCTGGCGCTATCGTTACGCAAGCAGGGGCAGCGGCCATTGTTGGTCGCTGCGGATACGCGCCGTCCGGCGGCTATCACCCAGCTCGAGGTGCTGGGCAGGCAGCTCGACATCCCGGTCCACAGTGAAGGACAGCGCGTCGCCCCGCCGCAGATATGCGCCAATGCCGTTAGGCGGGCGAAGGAATCGGCCTACAGCGTCGTCATCCTGGATACCGCTGGCCGGTTGCACATTGACGACGAGCTGATGCGTGAGTTGGAGCAGGTCAAACAGGTGGCCAGGCCTCACGAAGTGCTGCTCGTCGCCGATGCCATGACGGGCCAGGACGCGGTCCGGGTCGCTGAGGAATTTCATAGGCGGACCGGTTTGACCGGGCTGATCCTGACTAAAGTGGATGGAGACGCGCGGGGTGGTGCGGCGCTCTCCATCCGGTCGGTAACCGGGGTGCCGATCAAGTTCCTCGGGGTTGGCGAAAAGACGGATGCCCTGGAGGTATTCCATCCCGACCGGCTGGCCTCGCGCATCCTGGGGATGGGGGACGTGCTGACGCTGATCGAGCGGGCGGAGGCGGCCTTTGACCGGGAGCAGGCCGAGCGCATGGAGCGCAAGTTGCGCGAGGCCACGTTCGACCTGGAGGATTTCCTGGAGCAGTTCCGGCAGGTCAGGAAGATGGGCCCGCTGAGCCAGATTCTCGACATGGTGCCCGGGCTGGGCAAGTTGGCCGGGAACATCTCGCCGGAAGACACAGACCGCCACGTCAGGCGCGTCGAGGCGATGATCCTTTCGATGACGCCGGAGGAGCGGCACAACCCGCGCATCATTGACGGCAGTCGCAAGAAGCGCATCGCCCGCGGCAGCGGCACCACCGTGCAGGAAGTGAACGCGCTCTTGAACCAGTACCGCCAGATGCAGCAGATGATGAAGCAGCTGGGGAAGGGCAAGGGTGGAATGCGCGGGTTGATGCGGATGTTTGGTTGAGATCGAGAGAGATGATGAACAGGGGTCTG
>JBBITV010000013.1:0-21060 GCA_037440585.1 Chloroflexota bacterium | reverse complement strand
TTGCCGGCCTGCGGGTGTCCACAATGCCTTTTGTGCTGGCTGCGTCTCCGGTGCTGGTAAGCTACCAGGGCGATACGGGCCTCATGCAGCGCGAAGTTGAGCCAGGTGCCACAGTGTCCGTCAATGTGACCGGCGATCAATTGCAGCCAGCGCTAGTGCAGATCGTCAGCGTGCGCGATGCGTTGCGTACCGGCGATGGCGCGGCGCTGGCCGCTTCGTTACCGGCCATTGATAGCGCCCTGGAGACGCTGACGTCGCGCCTGGCCGAAGTGGGTGCCAAGACGAGGCGACTGGAAGATACCGAGACCCGGATCCAGGCACTCCAGGCTGAACTGAAGAGCCGGCTTTCGACCGTCGAGGATCAAAACATGGCCGAGGCTGCGGTGGAGGTGGCGAGTCGTGAGAATATCTACCGGGCTACGCTTTCGGCCACGGCGCGTGTGACTCAGCAGACTTCACTGTTTGACTACTTGCGCTAGCGCGAGCCTGGCGAAGGTTACAAACCTTCGCCAGGCTCAAGGCTGATTTACTGGCAGATGAACCACGAAGCGGCTACCAACGCCGAGCTGAGTGTGAACTTCGATACGCCCTCCGTGCAACTCGACGGCATCCTTGGCGAGCGCCAACCCTAATCCCGTTCCCTGAATGCCGGAATCAATAGACCATTGAGCGCGATAGAATTTGTCAAAGATGTGGGACAGGGCCTCGTCTGGGATGCCTCGCCCGGTGTCAGCGATAGTTAGCTCTAACTCGTTATCTTTTGCGCGGAGAGAGATCTCAACCCGGCCACCGGGGACGTTGTACTTGATTGCGTTGGAGACCAGGTTCTTTATTAGCAATAGCATTAGATCACGGTCCGCCTGCAATAGTGGCAAACCAGAGTCCACAGCCGTAAGCAGGCTGATCTGTTTGCTCTCTGCCTGGATTGCGCACAGGTCCACTACCTCCTGCACAATCTGGTCGAGGCCCAGTGGTTGTAGATTGAGCTCGACCTGGCCTGATTCCAGGCGTGAGACCTCCAGCAAATCATCAATCAGGTCCGTAAGCCGGTCTGCCTGCTGTTCAATTAGAAGGAGAAACTGGCGGCGGGTCTCTGGGTCATTTTTATCCATATTGGACTGCAGGAGTTCGCTGTATAACTTGATTGAGGTCAGTGGGGTGCGCAGCTCATGGGACACATTGGCCACCAGGTTAGTCTTGAGCCGGTCAGCTTCCTTGAGGTTTGCGAGGTCCTGAGACAGGCGGAAACTCAGGTACAGCCCGTAGAGGGGCACCAGAGCCAGGATGACCGCCCACGGGCTTACGTACCACAGGAGCACGATGCATCCGGCTCCAATAACAGTCCACACGTACTTATAGAATTTCCATTGCGCGCTCGTGGTGGGAGCAGGGGTAGAAGTGGGGTCAGTGGGGTGAGACTGGGAATGCAGCCGTGGCAGAATTTGATTCCAAGCGCCCTGCATGATGGTCTCCTGAGTTTGGCAATTCCTTTGGTCTGCCTTAATATTATATGAGTCGAGTAACAACTGAGTTAGCACAGGTAAAATTGAAGTAAAGAATAGGTGAAATAAATGAAACCTCTGGATTTAGAAGCCTTCATTGTCGAACACGTGGCTCGCGTTGAACCCTTAACTCGAGCGCATGGTCTGGCCTACTGGGAGTCGGCCACGACCGGACAGCCAGAGGCTGCCGAACGGGAGGCGCAGTTACGCGCCGAGTGGCTCGCGCTTCACGCCGAACCCGAATCGTTCCAGCGTTTGCGAACCTGGTATGAGAGTGCAGCCCCGCCCGACCCGTGGCTGGCACGCCAGCTCAAGCTGCTCTACCTGACCTTTGCCGCCCACCAACAGGACGCCGCGACCATTCGCGAGCTCGCTCAGGTTGAGAAAGAGGTCCGTCACCTGTATACGAACTTTCGAGGGGAATTCAATGGGCGTGCCGTGTCCGACAACGAAATTGCGGCCATCCTGGCTGAAGAACGAGACTCGCACCGGCTACAGGCCGCCTGGGAGGCCAGCAAACAGATCGGGCCGCAAGTGGCTGCCCAGATTTTAACCCTGGTCCACCTCCGCAATCAGTCCGCACGACGCCTTGGCTTTGATAATCATTATCGCAAGACTCTGGCCCTGAACGAGATCGACGAGACGCGATTGTTCCAGATCCTGAGTGACCTGGAACAACAGACCAACGAGCCCTTTCGCCGGACCAAGGCGGCCCTCGATGCGCAACTGGCAGAACGGTTCGGGGTTGCGCCACGGGAGCTCCGCCCCTGGCATTACGCGGATCCCTTCTTTCAGCGCCCGCCCCAGACGGATGGGCTGGATCTAGACCTGCTATTTGCCGGGCGTGACATTGAGGCCCTTGCCGTCCGGACCTATACGGGCCTGGACCTTGACGTCCGCGACATCCTGGCCCGCAGCGATCTCTACGCTCGTCCAGGAAAGAATCAACACGCCTTTTGCCTATTCATCGATCACCGCGAAGACATCCGGATTTTGTGCAACCTGGAACCCAACCTGCGTTGGATGGAGACCCTGCTTCACGAACTCGGCCACGCCGCCTATGACAAGTACCTCGGACCAGACCTCCCGTTCCTGTTACGAAACCCGGCGCATACCATCTCAACAGAGGCCGTGGCTTTGCTGCTGGAGCGGTTCCCCCTCGAAGCGGCCTGGCTCTCGACCGTGGTGGGCATCCCGGCACCAGAAGCTGACGCCCTGGCCCCTCAGCTCAGTGCCCGGCGCCAGTTGGCAATGTTGGTCCAGTTGCGGTGGATGCTGGTGATGATCCACTTCGAGCGTGCCCTATATGCCGAGCCGGAGCAGGATTTGAATACCCTGTGGTGGGACCTGGTCGAACGCTACCAGTATGTGCCGCGCCCGGAGCGCCGCAACGCGCCGGATTGGGCGGCCAAGATCCACATCGCCCTGTTCCCGGTGTACTATCAGAATTACCTGCTGGGCCAACTCATGGCCTCCCAGTTACACCATCACCTGACCCAGCGCGCAGGCAGTCTGGTCGATCAGTTGGAGGTCGGCCAGTACCTGTGTCGCGCGATTTTTGAGCCGGGCGCCAGCCTGGATTGGGAAACGTTAGTAGAACAGGCCACGGGGGAGCGCCTGACCTCGGACTATTTCATCCAGGAATTCGTCTCAGAGTCACACGTATCGGGCAAATCTCTAGCAGAATTCTAATATCTGTCTAATACGAATCTAATACACCCGTGCTATAATGGTTCCCGAAGCAATAAAATCCAGGAGGAACAAACAACCCATGAGCACGCAAGTTCGCATTTGGGAACCATTCAAGGAATTTGTGACGTTGCGCGAGGCGATGGAGCACCTGTTCGAGGACAGTCTGGTCTGGCCGCGTAGCTGGCCGGCCAACGGGCGCCGGGAGTCCGTGTATCTCCCGCTGGATGTCTACACGACCGATGAGGAAGTCGTCGTGGTGGCGTCACTACCGGGCGCAAAGCCTGAGGATGTTGAGATCACCTTTGAGGGTGACACGCTGACCCTCAAGGGTGAGATCAAGCCGGTAATGCAGCACACCCGCTATGCGATCCATGAGCTTGCCCACGGCAATTTCATCCGCAGCCTGACCATCAACGTGCCGGTAGATACAGACAAGGCCGAGGCGGTGTTCGAGAACGGCCGGCTGATCCTACGGATTCCGAAGTCTGAGAAGATTCGACCGAAGCAGATCAAGGTGAAGTCGGCGTAAAACTGGAGAATGTCGTAGAATATCATAGAGGGGGGGGTGTGCCACGTCGCTGCACCCCCCCTTCTGCTTTTTCTCTGTTCCGCCTATTTCTACTGGTGCTTCCTGAAATCCACGAACCGATAGCCGGCGCCCCGTTCGGTAAGTATGTACTTCGGATTGGCCGGATCGAGCTCGATCTTCTGGCGCAGGTACGTGATGTACAGCCGGACGTAGTGGTCTGCGCCGTGGTACTCCTGGCCCCAGACTTTGGAAAGCAGCGCCTCGTAGGTCATCACCCAGCCAGCGTTGTTGACCAGGTGGTACAGCAGGCGCCATTCCGTCGGCCGCAGCTTGACGTGCTGCCCGCGTACGATGACCTGGCGCTCGCGGAAGTCGATAGACAGGTCGTCGTCGATTTTGAGAAGCTGCTCCTCGGCGCTGACGCTGACCGTCGTCCGGCGCAGGACGGCTTTGATGCGGCTGGCCAGCTCCCGCGGGCTGAAGGGTTTGCCCAGGTAGTCGTCGGCGCCGAGCTCCAGGCCGCGGATGCGGTCTTCCTCCTCGGCCCGCACGGTCAGCATGATGACGGGTACCTGAGAGAGCTCACGGATTTCGCGTAAGGCCTCGAAGCCGTCCATCCGGGGCATCATCACGTCCATCACCACCAGGTCCGGCAGCTCGGTACGGACTTTCTCCAGGGCTTCCAGCCCATCGTTCGCCTCGATCACCCGGCAGCCCTCGACCTCCAGGTTCATCCGGATAAACTTCACCATCCGTGGCTCGTCGTCGACGACCAAGATCAATTTGTCTTTAAGTGTATTCATATCAGTCCATCTCATACCGCCCGCGGCAGTGTGAAGTAAAACGTCGTGCCGCGTTCTGGCATACTCTCCAGCCACATCCGGCCGCCGTGCGCCTCCACAATTGATTTGGAGAGGTAGAGGCCCAGACCTGCGCCATTGGCCTGGCGCGTGGCCTGTCCTTGACCGCGGGCGAAACGTTGAAAGAGTTGCGGCTGCATCTCGAAGGGGATGCCCGGCCCTTCGTCGCTCACCAACACGCCGATCTGCTTTTCCTCCACCCATCCGGCAACCCGGATCAGACCACCCGGAGGTGAGTACTTGACGGCGTTGCTGAGCAGGTTTTGGAGTACCTGGCGGATGCGTTCGGGGTCGGCCTCTACAGTGGGGAAGTCAGGCGGAAAGTCAACTGCCCACAGATGACCGGCATCCACTTTTTGAAACTCGCCCACCAGCTTGTGGGCGACCTGGTCTACCCGGACAGAGGATTTGTGGAGCGGCAGGCGCCCGCTTTGTGTGCGGGCCGCTTCGAGCAAGTTGTTAACCAGGTCATTCAGCCGGCGCGCCTCATCACGGATAACCTCGGCGCTCTCCCGCAACGTCTCCCGGTCCCAGTCGACGTCCTCACGCGCCAGCGTTTCGGCGTAGCCGATGATGAGCGAGAGAGGGGTCTTGAGTTCGTGAGAGATACTCGCCAGGAAAGTTGACTTGGCGTCTTCGGCCTCTTTGAGCCGGGTAACATCGACGACGTTGACGATGGCGCCGAATGGGCGGCCGTCGGCACCGCGCAGGGAAGAGATATTGACGTTGACGAAAGCGCCGCGCTGTCCATCACGCCGGACGAGATAGCCGTTGGCGGCGTGTTGTTCCGGGATCGAGCCGTCGAGGGCCGGCAACCGGACTGGCTGGCCCTGAGCGTTCACCAGGCGCAACAATTCCGTCAGGCGCCGGGAGCCAACTTCAGGTCGGGTCCAACCCGTCAGCCGTTCGAGGGCTGGGTTGAAATCCACGACCTGCCCGTCTCCGCCGAGCACCAGGATCCCATCCGGGCTTTGCTCGATCACCCGGTGTAGTCGCTCAGTCTGTTGTGAGAGCTGGTCCACCAGGTGCACCGCTTCGCCGTATAAGCGAGCATTCTCGATGGCGATGGCAGCCTGGTCGGCGAAGCTACGCAGCACTTGCTCGTCAACCGCTGAGAACAGGGCATCTGTCCGTGACCTGAACACGAAAATGGCCCCGATCAACCGGGTCTCCATTTCGAGTGGAAGCGCAATCGCCTGGCTCAGTCCGATCCCGGCCGCCTCTGCCAGCGTATCCAGCCACTTCCGCAACTGCGGTATACGCCAGCGCGTCCGTCCCTGGGCCTGGGGATCGGGAATGATGGGCAGGTTAGCCAGGAGCGGTTGGAGGCGTGGTACCAGACGCAGATCGATGCCCTGGCAGGCGGCGACCTCGAAGCGACCGTCCTCGCGGCGCAGGGCGATGAGGCCGGCCCGGCCGTTCAGGATGTTTACCGCGTACTCGATGACCATACCGAGCACCGTTGGCAAATCCAGCCGCCGCGTCATGGCTTGGGCGATCTTGAGGAGGTATTCGCGTTGCAAAAGTTGATAATCGGTCAATATTGTCTCCTATCCTTCGGCTAACACTGTCTGGCAACGATTCTAGCATGAAATCGAGCTTTTGACAAAGCTTTGCGAAGATTACAAACCTCTGCAAGGCTGCGCTGAGAAGTTACAGGCGTCTTAAGATTACGCCAACTGCCTTGCGCGTAGCTTTGTCTTTCTGATGAGCCTGCGCTATAATGGGGGTCAAAATTCAGGTGCGACGCACTTTCAAAGTGCGTCGCACCTGTAAGAGGGCGACATGGCAATTGACCACATCTTCCTCTCGCCTCATCTAGACGATGCCGTGCTGTCTTGTGGAGGCAGCATGCAAGCACTGGTCGTGCAAGGCGAGGGCGTGCTGGTACTTAACATCTTCGCCGGTATCCCGGATTATCGCCGGCTTTCGCCTTTCGCCCTTGAGCTCCATCACGCATGGGGCGATCCAGCAGATCCGGTGGGCGCACGCCGCGCAGAAGATGAGGCTGCGTTGCGATTGCTGGGCGTTGAGGGGCAGACCTGGAACCTTGTCGATGGCATCTATCGTTTCGCGGGCGAGGAATTCTTGTACCCGTCGCGCGAGGCGCTATTCGGCCCGGTCGATCCTCGGGACACCGACGTGCTGTTTCGCCTCGCCGCTGCTTTCGCCGGGTTACACAGGAGTTATCCAGAGACGACTTTCTACGCGCCGCTGGCCGCTGGCCATCATGTGGATCATCAGATTACCCGGGCTGCCGCGATTGCGCTGAGCCGCCTGGGCGCAGAGGTCATCTTCTATGAAGACTTTCCTTATGTCACAGAGGCGGCTGCACTCGAAGAAGTCAGGGCTGAGTTGGGGGCGGTAGGCGTGGAATCGATTACCGTGCCGATCGATGTGGAAGCCAAGATCGCAGCGATTGCGCAGTACAAGTCGCAGATCGGGGTGCTATTTGAGACGCCCGAGCAGATGGCGGAAAAAGTGAGGAGTTATGCCGCCATGGTCGCTGGCTCGACCAGTGAATTCGCTGAGCGTTACTGGGTATCCCTCAAGTGCGATCGACTCTTCGACTTGAAACAGAGTCAGGATCACTTCAGTTAACCTTCAACGTTTCAACTGTCAACCGACGGAGGCTAGCGCTATAAATGGAAGTTCGCAGTTTTGTAGCTATCGAATTGCCAGAAGAACTGGCGGCACAGTTGGCGGAAATCCAGCGCGAGCTAAAGCGCCGGGCCGCTGGCGCGCCGGTACGCTGGGTTGATGCGCACGGAATTCATCTCACCTTGAAGTTCCTGGGGAATGTGCCCGCCCGGCAGATCGATGCGGTCGGAGCGGCGCTGGAAAAAGCTTGCATCGGGGTGGCACCCTTTGCCTTAACCATGGGTGGCCTGGGCTGCTTCCCGAACTTCAACCGGCCCAACGTCGTTTGGATCGCGGTCGGCGGGGATATGGCGGCGCTGGGCCGCTTGCAGGTGCAGGTGGAGAAGGAGATAGCGCCGCTGGGCTACCCCACTGAACAACGCGACTTCAAGCCGCATTTGACGCTTGGCCGGGTCAAGAACGCCACACCTGGCGACGCGCACCGCATTGGGGAAATAGTGCGAGCGGCGGACGTAGGGACGGTGGTGGCGGAATGGACTGTGCAGGAGGTATCCTTGATGCGCAGCGACCTGTCGCCGGCCGGAGCGAAGTATACTCGGTTAAGAAGCATACAGCTTGGCTAACGGTGTGGAGTCGAGGCGCTGGCCGGTCCGCCTCCGGCTAAAGCCTCGACTCCAACTTAACCGAACTGGGGTGGGCTTAGATGCTGATCATCGGGGTGATTGGTGCCGGGACGTGGGATGCAGAGACGGCGGCTCTGGCGGAGGCGGTGGGGCGCGGGCTGGCCCAACGGGGCGCGGCGGTGGTGTGCGGCGGCCTGGATGGGGTCATGGCGGCCGCCTGCCGGGGTGCCAAGGCAGCGGGTGGGTTGACCATTGGCATCCTGCCGGGGAACCGCCGGGCCGACGCCAACCCGTGGGTCGATGTTCCCGTTGTGACCGGGCTTGGCGAGGCACGGAATGTGCTCGTCGTCCGGACGGCGCAGGCCGTCATCGCCATCGGTGGGGAATACGGCACGCTGTCTGAGATCGCGTTTGCGTTGAAGCTGGGCGTCCCCGTGGTTGGCCTGAATACCTGGCAGCTTGCTAAACGTGGCCAGATCGTTCCGGCTTTTGTTGAAGTGCAAAACCCGGAGATGGCCGTGGAAATGGCGTTGGCGCTGGCACAAGAATAGGCCATCCGCCGTCAGCTTTCAGCTATCAGCAGGGCCGGCGGCTGATGGCTGATGGCTGAAAGCCGATCGCTTTGGAGGTGCCCCATGCGATTCTATGACCGTCATCAAGCCGGCCAACAACTGGCCGAGGCGTTGGACTTTCTTAGGGGTCGCGAAGACGTTGTCGTGCTGGGCATTCCGCGGGGTGGTGTCGTAGTAGCGTACGAAGTCGCGAAGGCGCTGGGTGCGTCGCTGGATATTTTCATTACTCGCAAGATAGGCGCGCCAGGCAACCCGGAATTTGCCCTGGGCGCCGTCGCCAGCGACGGGACGGTGGTGATCGACCACCATGTGATTGATCAGCTTGACATCCCCGCCGACTATGTTCTGGACGAGATCAAGCACCAGCGCGAGGAGATCGAGCGCCGGATGCAGGTGTTCCGCGGGGAGCGACCCTACCCCGAACTGAAGGGCAAGGTGGTCGTGCTCGTCGACGATGGTGTGGCGACCGGTTCGACGGTTCTGGCCAGCCTGCGTGCCCTGCGCCAGCGCGATCCCGCTGAGTTGATCCTGGCCATCCCGGTTGGCCCGCCCGAAACGGTGGACCGTCTGGCCGAGGAAGCGGACCGGGTTGTCGTCCTGGAGACGCCGGAGCCGTTTTGGGCTGTAGGACGTTTTTATATCCGGTTTGATCAGACGACGGATGAGGAAGTGGTTGAGCTGTTGAAGGAAGAAACGCAATAGGTGGGGTCAGATGTTATGGAGGGTAGATGGGCCCTTAGCAGCCCTTGAAGCGTCCTTGGACAAGCATGAACGTGAAGTACTATCCGGCCTGAACAGCCCAGCCAGGATTCAAGCCTGGCTGGATGAGCTTCCGTATAGCGCCGAGGAAGTCTATCGCTCCCCACTCAGTGTGCTCCGCGACGGCCAGGCTCATTGTTTTGACGGCGCTTTGTTTGCAGCGGCGGCTTTGCGCCGGCTTGATTATCCGCCTTTGATTGTAAATATGTTTGCCGAACGAGACGATGAGCATATGATCGCCATTTACAAGCGCGATGGGTGCTTTGGTGCCGTGGCGAAGTCAAATTTTGTCGGGCTGCGTTTTCGCGAACCCGTTTATCGAACCTTACGGGAATTGGTGATGTCTTACTTTGAACTCTATTACAATCTTGAAGGAGAGAGAACTCTACGCAGCTATACAGTGCCCCTCAATTTGAAGGCCTTTGATAAGCTCGACTGGATGGTAAATAACGATCATTTGGAGGCCATCGCGCAGCGGTTGGATGAACTCCGAAGAATTCCTTTGCTGACGCCCCGCATGATTGCACATCTCTCGCTCGTGGATGAGCGCTCTTACCGGGCAGGGATGCTGGGAGTGAATGCGGCAGGGCTTTATAAACCTGATGGAAAAGGCACATAGGGGACTCATGCAGAACAACACGCGGTAGGACCTCTTGTAAAGGCTCTGTTTGTCTTGTATAATATCCTCACACCACCGGATAACTATTGCAGGCCGAGGACTTGCTGATGAGGATTTGTAGTTCTTCAGTACCTCCATTTGTGCAAGGAGACAGTTCCATGGGCTCCCCCGCCATCTTCATCTCACATGCCACGCAGGACGACGCCTTTATCTCAAAGAATTGCGCGAGGCCCTCGAAGGCCAGGGCTTGAGCGTCTGGGTCGATTCGCGCAACCTGCGCGGCGGCGACAAGCTGGCCCCCGAGATCGCGCAGGCGATTGAGGGGGCGCGACAGGTCATCGTCGTGCTCAGCCCCAACACGGTCAACTCCCCCTGGGTGCGCCGCGAGATCCGCCAGGCGCTGGAGGTGGAGCAGCGGCGCAAGGACGAGGGTTACCGCGTGATCCCACTCCTCCTGCCCGGCATCGAGCCGCGCGCCCTGGAGCTCTGGTTCGACGAAGAACCGATGGCCGTGCCCATCCGGCTCACGCCCGGCGGCTTGAGCCAGGCGTTGCCTGCCATCCTGGCCGCCCTGGGCGAGCGCCTCCCGGCCGACCACCAGCCGGTGCAAGAGGTGGCCGCCAGGCCGCTCGAAGAGCTGGTGCTGAAGCTGAGCGATCCCAAAATCGAGACGCGGGCCGGTAAGCGCCGCGCCACCGCCACCGCCACGCTGGTGTACGAGCCAGCCAGCCCCGGCGCACGGGGGGTGGAGAGCAAGCGTTACACCTTCATCGCGCCCCTGGGACCCATCGAAGCCGAAGACCTGCGCTGGTACCTGGAGAGCTACTCCCTCTGGCCCGTGGGCGTGTTCCAGGCGCGCGCCGAGCGCATCGCAGCGCAATTGCCGGGCTGGGGCCAGGCTTTGCACCAGGCGGCCTTGGGAATCAAAGCCGCGCAAGAGGCGCTGGTGGCCTGGCAACAGGCGGCCGCTGGCGCGGAGCGCCGTTTCTCGGTGCTGGTCGATAGCGATTTGCCCGAGGGGACTGGCGAGGAAGAACAGGCGGCCGCCCGCGAAGCCGCCAGCGCCCTGCTCTCCCTGCCCTGGGAGCTGCTGCACGATGGCCGGGGCTATCTATCCCAGGGCAAACACGCCGTGCGCGTGCGCCGCCGCTTGCCGGAGCGCCGCGCCCAACCCGTCGCCGCGACCGGCCTGCCCATCCGCATCCTGCTGGCCAGCCCGCGGCCTGAAGACGAGCACACGACCTACCTCGACCACCGCGCCAGCGCCCTACCGCTGGTGCAGGCGCTGGAAAGCCTGGGTGAGCTGGCCACCCTGACCGTGCTCACGCCGCCCACCTTCCCCGCGCTGGAAGAAGCCCTGAAAAGGGCAGCGGAAGCCGGGCAGCCGTTCGACGTGGTGCATTTCGACGGCCACGGCGTGTACGACCGCCAGTTGGGCCTGGGCGCGCTGTGCTTTGAAGATCCCAAAGACGTCGACAAGCTGGCAAAGCGCGGGATGCAACTGATCCACGCCGAAAAACTGGCCGCCGTGATGCGCGATCACCGCATCCCCCTGGTCTTCCTGGACGCCTGCCAGACGGCCAAAATCGAAGAAGACCCGACCGCGTCCGTCGCGGCCCGGCTGCTGGAAGAGGGCGTCACCTCGGTGGTGGCGATGAGCCACAGCGTCCTGGTGGAAACGGCGCGCCGCTTCGTCCAGGCATTTTACGCCGAGCTGGCACGTGGCGCGCGGGTGGGCGCGGCGATGCTGGCCGGCCAGCAGGCGCTGCTGGGCGATAGCTATCGCGACCAGATCATGGGTGCAGGCGAGCTGCGCCTTCAAGACTGGTTCGTGCCGGTGCTCTACCAGGAAGCACAGGATCCGCGCCTCATCACAAAGCTGCCGCCACAAGCGGTCCAACAACTCCAGGCCAAACAGCGCCGCCTGCGCCTGGGCGCGCTGCCCGAGCCGCCGCCCCATCACTTCGTCGGGCGCAGCCGCGAGCTGCTGGCGTTGGAACGGTTGTTAGGCCACCCAGACCCGAAGGGTTTCGGAAAACCCTTCGGGTCTCAGTACGCCGTGATCCGCGGCCAGGGCGGCGCGGGCAAGACCACCCTGGCGGCCGAGCTGGCGCGCTGGCTGGTGCGCACCGAACGTTTCCGGCGCGCCGCCTTCGTCAGCCTGGAGCACTTCACCGACGCCCGCGGCGTGCTGGACAGCCTGGGCCGCCAGGTGTTGCCGGGCGGGGACAAGTGGTCCGTGGCCCAGTATCCCAACCTGGAACAAGCCCTCCAGCCCGTCGCGCGCCCTGCGCGACCACCCCACGGTGATCGTGCTGGACAACGTGGAGAGTGTACTGCCCGCACCAGACCCGAAGGGTTTCGGAAAACCCTTCGGGTCTGAGCTGGACGAGCTCTTCACCCTCTGCCAATCCCTCCTGGATGCCGATCCCGCCACGCGCCTGGTCTTCACCAGCCGCGAGGCCCTGCCCGCGCCGTTCGACCACGCAGGGCGCGCCATCGCCCTGGGCGCGCTGAGCCGCGAGGACGCCATCGCCCTGGTCAGCCAGGTGATGAAGCAAGAGGGCCTGACGCCCGCCCCCGCCGACCCCGGCCGCACCTCACAAGAGATCACCGACCTGGTGGACGCGGTGAACCGCCACGCCCGGGCGCTGGTCCTGCTGGCGCGCGAGGTGAGCCGCCGGGGCGTGCGCGCCACCACCGCCCACCTGCACCAACTGATGGCCGACCTGGACCGGCGCTTCCCCGGCGACCGCGAGAACTCCCTCTACGCCAGCGTGGAGCTCTCCCTGCGCCGCCTGCCGCCGGAAGCGCGGGCGCGGATCCGCGGGCTGGGCGCGTTTCACGGTGGGGGACACATTGCCAACATGGCGCTTGTGATGGACGTGGACGAAGATACGGCACTCCACCTGAGCGCAGCCCTGATTGGAGTTGGGCTGGCAGAGTATATGGATTACGGCCACCTGCGCCTGGACCCGGCCCTGCCGCCGTACTTGTGGGGGCAGATGAGTGCGGCGGAACAGGAGCAGGCACGGGCGCGCTGGGCCGGGGGGATGGTGCAACTGGCGCGTTTTATGTATGAGCAAGCGTTCAAGGACACCCAACTCGCTTTCCAACTGACCCTGCTGGAGCTGCCCAACCTGGTGGCGCTGCTGGCGTGGATCCAGGATAAGGCGCCACCGAGTCAGGTGATCGCCTTGGCGAGCGCCGTGGAAGCACTGCTCGCCAACTTGGGCCGGCCCCAGGCCCTGGCCCAGGCGACCGCCGCGCGCGAACGGGCGGCGCGGGCGTTGGGAGCGTGGAGCCCTGCCCGATTCCTGGCCGAGAGCGCGAACATCGACCGGCTGCTGGAGCGCGGCGACTTGCCCGCCGCCCACGACGCGGCTCAGAAACTCCTGCAACGCAGCCTGGCGGCCGAGGAGGCGGCCTACCCGGGCGCAGATTATGATGTCGCCTGGGCACATTTCAAGCTTGGACGGGTGCTGAACATGGGCGGCGCGGCCGAAGCGGCACTGCAACCTCTGGCCGAGGCCCGCCGCCGTTGCCAGGCCCTGGCTGACGCGGGGGATACCGGCGCCGAGCGCATGGCCTCCGCTGCCATCACCGAAAGCGCTGATTGCCTGAGGGCTTTGGGGCGGCTGGACGAAGCGGCAGCGACTTATGAAGAGGCCATCAAGCGTTTTGAGAAACTTGATGATAGAAGATGGATAGCGGTCAACAAATTCCAGCTCGGTACCGTCCGCAAGAATCAAGGACGCGATACCGAGGCTTTGGCCATCTACGCCGAAGCCCGCGATATCTTTGAGGCCCTGGGCGAGCCGCTTAGCGTGGCGGGCGCCTGGCATCAAATCGGGATGGTCCACAGGCAGGCCGACCAGTTTGAGCCGGCCGAGCGGGCCTGCCGGCAGGCGCTGGCGATTTCGGTGCAACAGAAAGACCGGCAGGGTGAGGCCAGCAGTCTGAACGAGCTGGGCAATCTGTATGATGCTGCGGGGCGCCTGGAAGAGGCGGTGACTTTCTGCCGGCAGGCCGCGGATATTTATGCCAAGCTGCAAGACCTGCGGTATGAAGGAGTGGTCCGCAGCAACGTAGCCGATACCTTCATCAAGCTACATCGTTACGACGAAGCCCGCCGCGAGCTGCACCGGGCGATTGAGTGCAAAAAGCCCTACGGCCACGCGGCCACACCCTGGAAGACGTGGAATCTTCTCCACGACCTGGAACAGGCCACCGGCAACCCCCAGGCTGCCGCCGAGGCGCGGGGGCAGGCGATCCAGAGCTACATGGCGTACCGGCGCGCGGGTGGGGTTAGTCAGAGTCCTGTGGCTGAACTTTATGCTCTGGTGGCCGGGGCCGTCCGGCAGGGGCAAGTGAAAGAGGCGGAGCAAATCCTGGCTCGATACTTTGGCCCAAATGCAGATCCGCCGGCCAAGGCGCTGATTGCCAAGTTGCAGGCTATCCTGCGGGGGGAGCGCGACCCGGCGCTGGCGGCGGACCCAGAACTGGATTACGGGAACGCGGTGGAGGTGCAGTTGTTGTTGGAGGGGTTGGGGGGGGTGAAGGTGGTTTGGACCACGAAGGCGCGAAGTCTCACGAAGAACATGAAGCGCGAAGACACGAAGGAAGAGCGGCGCACACTGGTCTTCGCGGCTTCGTGGTCCAAACCTCCCTGTTGGTGCCATCGGGATCTGGACCACGAAGACGCGAAGGAGCGCACCGCGCAGCCTGTCTTCGTGTCTTCGTGCTTCGCGAACTTCGCGGAACTTCGTGGCTTCGTGGTCCAAACGTCTCCACGATAGCTTTCAAAGCGCAAAATGAGGTGATGGATGGGCCACATATTTGAGCAACTCTCGTATGTCGTGTTCGGGGCTTGCATCGAGGTTCAGAAACAACTCGGCCCGCACTGCATGGAGGTAGATTACCAACGTGCGTTGGCGATCGCCCTGGCCAAGCGAGGCCTGGAGTTCATTCGCGAAGCCGAGATTCCGATTTGCTTCGACGGGGTTGAGGTCACCCGCCGCCGGGTAGACTTCGTGATCTGGGACAATACGCACACGCTACTGCTCGAGACGAAAGCAGCCAAAGCCATCTTGCCAGAAGACATCGAGCAAGTCATCCTTTATTTGCGTAACGGCAATTTCCGAGTCGGCCTGCTGGCAAACTTCGGCCAGGTACCTCTTGGCAAGGAACGCCTGGTGCACACGCCGGACCGGCCAGCACTCTACGGGCCGCACCCGTAAGCGCACCGCATGACTCGCTCGGATCACGAGGGCATTTGGACCACGAAGGCACGAAGACTCACGAAGGACACGAAGCGCGAAGACGCGAAGGGGGAGCGCCGAGCAGGCTGTCTTCGTGTCTTCGTGCTTCGCGTACTTCGCGGGACTTCGTGCCTTCGTGATCCAAACCTCCCTACGGTGACGTTCGAGTGAGGGTTTAACATGCCTATGGACAGTGTCAATTACATCTGATGAACGCCGGCTTGATTATGACTAACCCCATAGGCGCCCACCTGGGTGAGGCTGAGGGCTTGAAGCTATGCCTTCATGCAGGCGGTGGGGATGGTCAATGACCACACCGTGGCTTGTTTCCGGTATGCGCAGCTCGCACGATAAAGACCTGACAGGTTTTGGATATGCGTCAGGTCTGTCGTGTCTGGAAGGAGGCGCTGATGGCTCACGCCAGCGGCTATGACGAGTATGCCTTCGTCGCAGAGTTCTATGACTATGTTGTGCCGTACCGCGATCGGCAGGACGTAACCTTCTGGGTCGAGGCAGCTAAAGAATCCGGTGGCCCGGTCTTGGAGGTTGGTTGCGGCACTGGCCGAATCTTGATCCCCACCGCACGGGCGGGCATCAACATTACCGGCCTCGACTTATCCGCGCACATGCTGGATGTCTGCCGGGAGCGGCTGCGACTGGAGCCGGACCAGGTTCAGGCCAGAGTCCAACTGGTCCAGGCCGACATGCGCGACTTTGAGCTGCCGGCGGCCTTCAAGTTGGTGACGGTGCCGTTCCGGCCGTTCCAGCACCTGACAACGGTTGAGGATCAGATTGCGTGCCTCCAGACCATCCATCGCCACCTGGTCGAGGGGGGCAGGCTGATTCTCGATGTCTTCAACCCTTATCTACCTTCGTTGGTCGCCGACAACCTTGGGCAGGAAATTGGCGACGAGCCGGAATTCACCATGCCAGACGGACGACGGGTCGTCCGCCGGCATCGGATTGTCTCGAGAGATCTGTTCAATCAGATCAACCACGTCGAACTGATCTATTACGTCACACGCCCGGACGGTGGCCAGGAACGTCTCGTCCATGCGTTTCCCATGCGTTATCTCTTCAGGTTCGAAGTGGAGCATCTCCTCGCGCGTTGTGGATTTCAGGTGGAGAGCGTCTACGCGGACTACGACAAAAGCCCATACGGGTCAACGTATCCCGGCGAGCTTATCATCGTAGCAAGAAAGACCGCAATCTGGCTGTAGTGAGTGGGTTCACATCGCCTCTGGCGCACTCACCCCCAATAACCCCAGCGTCCGCGCCAGCACCTGCTTAGCCGCCGTCACCAGCTTTAGCCGCGCCTTGTTGATCGCCTCGTCGCCTGGCTCGGAGGAGACGACCCGGCATTGGGTGTAGAAGCTGTGGAAGGTATCCGCCAGGCCAATGGCGTAGTGGGTCAGGTGGTGCGGGGCCAGTTGGGTGGCCGCCAGCTCGATGACCTCCGGGAGGAGTAGCATCTCGCGGATCAACGCCTGCTCCGCTGGGTGGGTGAGCAGGCTCACGTCGCCGCCGGCCGGATCGACGCCTTTCTCAATAGCATAGCGCTGGATGCTGGCGATGCGGGCGTGGGCGTACTGGACGTAGAAAACCGGGTTTTCCTCGGTCTGTTTCTTGGCCACCTCCAGGTCGAAGTCCATGTGGGTGTCGATGGCGCGCTGGAGCAGCATGAACCGCACCGCGTCCGGCCCGACCTCGTCGAGCACTTCCCGTAGCGTGATGATCTCGCCGGTCCGCTTGGACATGCGAACCTCGACGCCGCCACGCAGCAGGGTCACGTTCTGGTAGATGACCAGCATCAGCCTGGCCGGGTCCAGGCCGAGGGCGCGCATCATCGCCTTCATGCGCGGGACGTGGCCCTGGTGGTCAGCGCCCCACACGTCGATGACCCAGTCGAAGCCCCGTGTGACGAATTTGTCATAATGATAGGCGATGTCTGACGCAAAGTAGCCGGGCGTGCCGTTGGAGCGGATGACAACCTCGTCCTTGATCTTCGGGTCATGGGCGGTGAACCAGACCGCGCCCTCGCGCTCGACGAGCCAGTCGCCTTCGCGCAGGATACGCATCGTTTGCGGGAAACTGCCATCTTGGTACAGACTGCGCTCGGAGAACCAGCGGTCGAAGTGGATGCCCATGCGGTCCAGGTCCGCGCGGATCCAGCCGAGGACTTTCTCCAGGCCAAGCTGGCCGAGTCGTTCAAGGGCGTCAGCTTCCGGCAGGTGCAAGAAACGGTCGCCTTCGGCCGCGGCGATCGCCTGTGCCAGATCGATCATGTATGCACCGGCATAGCCGTCCGCCGGGATCTCCGCAGCCTGGCCGAAGTGCTGCCGGTAGCGAGCCAGGAGCGTCCGGTTGAAGGTCTCCATTTGGGTGCCGGCGTCGTTGACGTAGTACTCGCGCTGAACCTGGTACCCTGCGGCTGACAAGATGTTGGCCAGGCTGTCGCCGTAGGCAGCGTTACGGGCCGAGCCGACGTGCAGTGGCCCGGTCGGGTTGGCGCTGACGAATTCGACCTGGACGTGCTTACCGCCGCCCAGGCCAATCGTGCCGAAGTTGCCTCTGGCGGTCAGGATGACGTCCACCTGGCGCGCGATCCAGGCGGGATCCAGGTAGTATTCCAGAAAGCCAGGCTGGGCGACCTCGATTTTGCCCAGGAACTCGGCCTTGGGGAGGTGGCGCACAATCTGCTCGGCGATGGTGACGGGCGGCATCCTGGCCAGGCGCGCCAGGCCCATCGCGACCGGCGAGGCATAATCGCCGGTTTTCGGCTTGGAGAGTGGGATTTCGGCGGGCAGATCGAAGGTGGGCAGGGCGCCGGACTTCTGGGCTTTCTTCAGCGCTTTTTGGATGAGTGCAGCGATTTGGTTGCGGATGAGCATTGGATTATCTCATGACAAAAGATTATTCACTGAGATTTGATGGTCATCTACAGCCTCCATTTCCTCCCAGTTCGGCCCCATTTTCAGATCCACTTTCAGAGGCGCCGCCAATTCAAACGCGCCCTCCATTGCCTCACAGACAATGGGTATGACGGTGTCTTTTTCCGCATGAGGAACTTCCAACACAAGCTCGTCGTGAACTTGTAGGATAATCCGGCTGCCGAGTTTGCGCTCCTCCAGGGCACGGTGCAGGTGGATCATGGCAATCTTCATGATGTCGGCGGCGCTGCCTTGAATCGGCATATTGATGGCCTCGCGCTCGGCGCTCTGGCGGGCTGCCTGGTGGATGCGGCTGGTGCTCTGCAGTTCCGGAAAGTAGCGGCGCCGGCCGAGCAGGGTCTCGACGTAGCCCTGCCGGGCCGCCTGGCGCCGTGTGCGATCCATATAGGTTTTCACACCCGGATAACTGGCGAAATACTTCTTGATGAAATCGTCGGCCTCGGTTTGGGAGAGACCGGTGCGTTGAGCCAGGCCATAGCCGCTCATACCATAGCTCAAGCCAAAGTTAATTGATTTGGCGACGCGGCGTTGGCCGGGGATAACTTCGGCCAATGGCACTCCGAAAATCGTCGCGGCGGTGCTGGCGTGGATGTCCTCGCCGCGCCGGAAGGCTGCAAGCAGCCCCTCATCCTTGGCGATGTGGGCCAGGATGCGCAATTCGACCTGGGAGTAATCGGCGGCCAGCAGCGTATAGCCTGGTGCAGCGATGAAGGCGCGGCGGATGCGGCGGCCCTCTTCGGTGCGGATCGGGATATTTTGCAAATTCGGATTACTGGACGATAAGCGGCCCGTCACCGTCGAGGTCTGATTGTACGAGGTGTGGACGCGGCCCGTGCGCGGGCTGACCAGCAGGGGCAGCGCATCGATGTAGGTCGATTTGAGCTTGGTTAGATGGCGGTACTCCAGCAAAAGGTCGACGATGTCATGCTTGCCGCGCAAGCTCTCCAGTACCGATGCGTCCGTTGAATAGCCGGTTTTGGTACGCTTTACTGGCGGCAATTTGAGTTGCTCGAAGAGCAGTCCGCCCAGTTGTTGGGTCGAATTGATGTTGAAGGCGTAGCCGGCCATAGCGTGGATTTGGCGCTCGAGCTCATTGCACCGCTCGTACAGCTCACGGGAGAGCTGCTGCAAATAGGCCACGTCCAGAGCAACGCCGGTCATCTCCATCTCGGTCAGGATCGGAACCAGCGGCATTTCCACGTCGTGGAATAGTTTCGCCAGGCCCTTTTCCTGTAACTCGGCACGCTGCAGCCGGGCCAGCCGCAGGGTCATGTCCACGTCGGCGGCGGCGTAGGGCGCGACCTGGGCGACGGGCACCTGGGCCATGGTGGTCTGCTCTTTGCCCTTGCCGATCAACTCTGTAATCTGGGTCATTTCGACGGCCAGCTTGGCCCAGGCCAGGTCTTTGAGCTTGAAGCTTTGCCGCCCCGGCTCCAGCAGCCAGGCTGCCACCATCGTGTCAAACAGGTCCCCAGCGAAGTCGAAGCCGTGGCTCAGGAGCACCGTCAAATCGTACTTGCCGTTGTGGGTGATTTTCTCGATCCGCGCGTCCCGCAAGATTGGCCCAATTTGATCGATGACCGCCTCGATGGATAGTTGCCGGTCGCCGGTTTGGTGACCGACCGGGATGTAGACGCCCTGGCCCTCGGCGGCGGTCAGCGCCAGGCCGACCAGGTCAGCCTGCAGCGGATCGACGGCAGTGGTCTCCACGTCCAGCACGATGGCCGGCGCCTGGGCCAATTGCGTGGCCAGCCGCGCCAGGCGAGCCGGAGTGTCCACCGTTTCATACCTGCCCTCGACTCTGTGTGGCTCCAGCGCGAGTTCCTCACCAAACAAGCTGAGTTGGGCGGGAGGAGTGGGCACGGCGGGTGGACGGCGATCGGGCAGGCGGTTCATCAGGCTACGGAATTCGAGCTCCCGGAAGAGCTCGGTGACGCGCTCCGGGTCGTAGGCGTGCATCCGGCAATCGTCCCAGGCGAGGGTGAGGGGAACGTTGGAGGTGATGGTGACCAGGTGCTTGTTTTGGAGAATCTGGGCGCGGTTGGCCTCAATCGCCTCGCGCACTTTGGGCGACTTGATCTCGTCCACGTGTTCCAGTACCCCCTCGACGGTGCCGAATTGCTGCAACAGTTGCTCTGCGGTCTTATCGCCCACACCGGGCACTTTTGGAATGTTGTCGGTGGGATCGCCTTTCAAGGCTTTGAAGTCGATCAATTGGGCTGGCGTCAAGCCATAGCGCGCCCGGATGGCATCCTCATCGTAGATCATCGTCTCGGCAAAGCGGCCCTTTGACGTCAGCACGCGCACGTCCGGCCCGATTAGCTGGAACGTGTCGGTATCGCCGGTGACGATGAGGGTTTGGAGGCCGTCCTCGCTGGCTTTCAGGGCCAGGGTACCGATCACGTCGTCGGCCTCATATCCAGGCGCCTCGACGATGGGAATATTGAAGGCCTGCACGATCGCCTTGATTCGTCCAATCTGGCGCGCCAGGTCGTCGGACATGGCCGCCCGGTTGGCCTTGTATTCGGCAAACTCCTCGTGGCGAAACGTGCGCCCCACGTCGAAAGCGACGGCGATGTAGTCCGGCTTTTCGTCGCGCAGGACGTTGAGCAACATGCTGGTGAAACCGTAGACGGCGTTGGTCAGCTCGCCTTTGGAAGTCGCCAGGTCGGGCGGAAGAGCGTGGTAAGCGCGGTAGGCGAGGGCGTGGCCGTCAATCAGGACAAGTTTGGGCATGAATCTGTCCTCGAGAGCACTACAGCGGATTAGCTGGCGGGCCAGGCTAACGCCTGGCATCGCCATTTGTAGTGCAATTGTATCGCGTTCAAGAGTGAAAGTCAAAACACCGGCCTGGTCGTGGTGGGCGGCGGCATCGCGCCGTCAAGGGGTGGAGTTAGACAATTCTCTGGCTTTTCGTTATAATAATGCCAGAAACTTCGTACTGCTTCTTAGCCCGCATTTTTCGTCTATCGGTTTCCTGTATTATCACGCCCATGGAGGAGCCACTATGGCAAGCGTCATCTATGAGCACGCCACGAAGCGGTTTGGCAATGTCGTCGCGGTCAGTGATTTGAACTTGAAGGTCGCTGAC
>JBBITV010000012.1:0-21183 GCA_037440585.1 Chloroflexota bacterium | reverse complement strand
GCGGGAATCGAACCCGCGTCCAGAGAGTTCGGTTACAGACGTCTACAAGCGTAGCCGGTTTCCGGGCGTCTTGCCTGGGCAGATCTCAACCGGCGGAGCCCTCGCCCAGGCCAGCCGATAGGTCTTTGGCCTGCCATATCGGCATCAGGCGGGCCGCACTCCGACTGTCTGATGTCCTCCCTAACCTGTCAGAGTGAGGCTAGAGGGACATGCCACGTGTTACGCGGCGATTGCCATTGGTCTGGCAGTTGTGTTTTGCCCTATTTTTACGAGGCTAGGGCGCCTCGGCGTGCAGTCCGTAACCAGCCGTCCCTGTCGAAACCTGTCATCCCCAAACAATGACCAATGACCAAATCCCAAATCCCAAAAAGCTGGCTGGTCATTCTGCCTGACATTATACCACACCCAGTCGCGCATGGCAAACGATCAACGGCCAATATCCCCATTGGGATTTGGGATTTGGTCATTTTAGTCGGGTGGCGCGGTCCATTTCCCGCCTGGCGTCGCGCTCGGCGATTGCCTCGCGCTTGTCGTAGATTTTCTTCCCCTTGGCCAGGGCGAGCTCGATCTTGGCGCGATTGTCCCTGAGGTAGAGGCGGAGGGGGACCAGGGTATATCCCTTGGCCTGGACGTCCATAGCAAACTGCTTAATCTGGCGCCGGTGGAGCAACAGCTTGCGCGGGCGGCGCGGATCGTGGGTCTCATAGCCCGCCTGCTCATACGGGGCGATGTGCAGGTTGTAGAGCCACATCTCGCCGTCTTTGACCTGGGCGTAGCTATCTTGCAGACTGACACGGCCCAGCCGAATCGACTTGATCTCTGTGCCCGTCAGAACCAGGCCGGCTTCGACCGTGTCCTCGATGTGATAGTCGTGGCGGGCTTTGCGGTTGACGGCAATCGTCTTTTCAGCCATGTCTAACCAATGACCAAATCCCAATGACCAATGACCAATGTCATTTGAGCAGGAGTTGGACAGCGCGATCCAGTTGCAGATCGGGCTGGCCCGCGGGAGGCGTGCCCTCTATGATGACCGCGACGTCGGGCTGGAGGCCTTGTTCATGGATGCTACGGCCGTTGGGGGTGAACCAGCGGGCGACGGTCACGCGGAGGCTTGAGCCGTCACTGAGATCGTGGGCGACCTGGACGGAGCCTTTTCCAAACGTCTGCTCACCGACGAGCTGGGCGCGCCCCCGGTCTTGCAGTGCACCCGCAACGATCTCGGCGGCGCTGGCACTGCCTTTGTTCACCAGGACGACGAGCGGGATGGTCGTCGCCAGGCCGCCACGCCGTGCGGTGTGCTGGCGCTCGGTACCGTCCTTCTGACGCTCGGTCAGTATCAGGCCACCGTCGAGGAACTGGCCGGCGACCTCAATGGCGATGTGCAAATAGCCCCCAGGATTGTTACGCAGGTCCAAAATGAGCCCCTGCGGGCGGTCGCGCATCACCTCTTGCAGGGCCAGGCGCACTTCTTGTGGCGCGCGCTCATTGAACTCGAAGACGTGGATATACCCGATTTTGCCGTCTGCCAGGCGACGCGATTCTACCGTTGGGACGTAGATACGGTCGCGGACGATCTCCAGGATCAAGGGTGTGGATTCGCCGGGGCGGATGACCGTCAAGCGGACGGTCGTCCCGCGCGGTCCGCGGATACGAGTGATGGCTTCGGTCAGGGTCAGGCCGTCGGTGGGCTCGCCATCGATGGCGGTGACAATGTCGCCGGCACGTAGTCCGGCCCGCTCGGCTGGCGTGTTGCGCAGAGGAGAGACGATGATGAGCCGGCGGTCGCGTATCTCGACATAAGCGCCAATGCCTTCAAAGCTGCCGGAGAGCTGATCACCAAAAGCGCGGGCGTGACGCGCGTCCAGGTAGGTGGTGTGAGGATCGCCTAACGAGTCGACGACGCCTCGGATAGCCGCTGCGGTCATCTCTTCAGGGGACAACTGGCGGCCATAGTGCTCGCGCTGGAGGATGTCCCACACCTCCCAAAACACGCCAAGTTGCTGTTCGCGGTCTGCGGGGGAGGTATCCACCGACGCAGCCGCAGTGGTGGCGGGTGGTGGGGGGACGGCCAGGTGCGTGAAGACTAGGCTGGACGTAAAACCGGCTACGTAGGCCGTCCCAGAGACGAAGACAGCCAGGGCACAACCCAAGGCTATATTGAGACAGCCCCTCATTGCCCGGGCCTCGCTAGCTCCCTTTCTGGAGGAATTCGATGGCGCGTTTGAGCTGCAGATCGTTGCGTGCGCGCACGTCGGCGTCCGTCATCGTCACTTCGATGTCGGGCTCGATCCCTTGCTGATTAATCTCGTGCTTCAGCGGGGTCAGCCATAGCGCATTGGTCACGTGGAGGGTCGAGCCATCACTGAGGTTGTGCACGTTCTGGACGGAACCCTTGCCAAACGTCTTTTCGCCGATGAGCTTGCCGCGGCCGTAATCCTTGAAAGCGCCAGCCACAATTTCCGAGGCGCTGGCACTGCCCTTGTTCACCAGGACGACAACAGGCAAATCAGTCGCCAGCCCGCCACCCGAGGCATTGTAGGTACGCTCGCGGCCGTCGTTCCAACGTTGGGTGACGATCGCGCCAGACCTGATGAACTGGCTGCTGACGTCGATGGCAGTGGTGAGGAAGCCACCAGGATTGTTCCGCAGGTCCAGGATTAGAGACTTAGCGCCCTGGCCTTTCAGGTCGCGGATCGCCTGTTGCAGTTCCCTGGTCGTCTTCTCGCCGAAGATACCTAGCCGGACGTAACCGATGCCAGGTACATCCTCAATCATCTGATAGGCGACCGATTTGGTCTCGATCTGGCCGCGGGTGATCTCAAACTCGAGGTTTTGTGCCTCGCCGGGACGCAAGATGGTGAGCCTGACCTTGGTGCCGCGCGGGCCACGGATGAGCAGCACGACGTCGGTCAGGGGCATCCCGGTCACTTCTTTGTCATCGACCTTGAGGATGATGTCGCCAGCGCGAAGACCGGCTTTCTCGGCTGGCTGATCGGGCATCGGAGACTGGATGATGATCTGTCCCGATTCATCCGCCGACACGACAGCGCCAATTCCCTCGAAGCGGCCCGACAGATCGCTTTGCTCCAGACGCGAGGCCTTGGGGTCAATGAAGACGGTACTGGGGTCATTGAGGGCCTTGATCACGCCACGAATCGCGCCGTAGGTCATTTCTTGTGAATCGGGTACCTGGCCATAGAACTCACGCTGGATGATATCCCAGGCCTCCCAAAAGACCTTGAACTGCTCCGGTTTCCCAGCGGTCTCCGCCGGGCTGGAGCCGGCCGTGGAAATGGCCGGGAGACGCAGCGGGGTATTGGAGAGTACCCAGTGGGTACCGAACCCGGCGGCAAAAGACGTGCCAGCCATGAGAAGGATCAACGAGGCAACCAGCAGAACCTTTAACAAGTCGCGCATGAAACCTCCACTTCCATTTCTATTTACTAGACATAAACATAGACGATTTTACATGTCCGGGCTGCACTGAAGCAAGATCATGGGGAATTGTAGCATAGGAGAGGGGGGAAGGCAAACGACGTAGTGCGTAGCGCGTAATGCATAAGGATTGATTTCACGATTTACGCATCACGCATCACGCATCATCCTGGGGAGTGCGTTTCGAACCAAACACGTGCCGATGGGCGCGGCGATAGTCCTCACGTTTGGTTTGGGCGTAGATGCGGGTAGTGGCAGGGGAAGAATGGCCGAGGGCGTACTGGGTCAGGGCCAGGTCGCCGGTCTCGCTGAGAAACTCCGTGGCGAAGAAATGGCGCAAGGTGTGGGGGGTCAGGTGGAAGCGTTCGAGGATGTCGGCACGAGAGGCCAGCTCAAAGAAAATGTTTTGCACACTCCGGGTGGAGAGGGGCAGGACTTTGGAGCCGGCGCGGCGGTCGTGGCGGGCGAAGACAGGGAGGCTGGCGATGGGTCGGCTCTGGGCGCTGTCCTGGCGGGCTTTGAGGTAGGCCTGGATGGCAGCCCAGGCTTCTGCTGAAAAGAGCACCTCGCGTTCCTTCTTGCCTTTGGCGTACTTCACCGTAGCGCCACGCACCTCATGCAACAGGTGACTCCGTTCCAACCGGACCAGCTCGCTGACCCGCATCCCGGAGCTCACGAGGGCCTGGATCATGGCAATGTTGCGCAGGCGACCGAGTTCCTGGCGGTGTCTCTCGCCCGGCGTTACATCCTCTGGCAGTTCCAGGGGCCTACGGGCTTCAACGAGCATGGCCTGGACGATCTCTTGAGAGGGGAGCTTATCGGGTGGGAGCTCATCTCGCCGTTGGGGCCTGGCGGCTTTGGCCAGAGTCTTGCGTAACTTGTCATAATCATCTATGCTTATGGGTAAGAGCTGAGCCTGGATGATCAGGTACTCAAAGAAGCCGGAGATAGCGGCAAAATAGGTACCTTTGGTTGCCTCAGAGATCTTCTCTGGTTGGCCACTGGCGACTTCGTTCAGCAGATAATCATACAGCCAGGTAATGAAGCCGGTGGCCAGGGGCAGGGTAAGGGCATCGACCCGGGTTTGTTCCGGCGGCAGTGTGCGGGCGAGCAAGTAACGGCGGAAATGGCGCAGCCCGGTAGCGTAGGTACGTGCTGTACCCAAGGATTGGGAAGCTTTGACGTGGTCCAGGTAGTGGGTGATGGCTTCGCTAATAGTCATTGTCAGAAGTTATCTCGCATAAGTACAATTAGACGAAGTAATCTTGTTAGTGTACATACTCCCGCAACCCTGCCACCATCCGCCTGGGCACGCGCCCCTCGATCACTGTCCCCTCGGCGGTATGCTCCTCGCGTTCGACGATGCCTTGCTGGTGGATCCGCGCCACCACGTCGCCGTTTTGATACGGGATGCGTACCCGGATACGCGCCAGGCTCGCCGCTAATTTCTCTTCGACCTTGGCCAATAGGGCCAATATGCCGATCCCTTTCTCGGCTGAAATGGGCACGCTGTCTGGGTGCGCGCAGGCAAAGTCGCGGAGACGTGCCTCCCCCGGACCGCCAGCGGGACTGATTCGTAGGCCGTAGGACGTTGCCTGCTCCACCAACCCTAGACGATCGATCTTGTTTAAGGCGATCACAGTCGGTTTATCCGCAGCGTCCAGTTCGGCCAGGATGTCCTGCACGGACTGCCATTGTTCTCCGGCATTTGGATTCGTTATGTCAACTATATGTAATAGCAAATCCGCTTCGTTGATTTCCTCCAGCGTGGCCCGGAACGCTGCGATCAGTTGTGTCGGTAGCTTCTGAATGAAGCCGACGGTATCAGTGAACAGGACCTCCTTCCCTTCCGGCAACACCACCCGGCGCGTGGTCGGGTCCAGGGTGGCGAAGAGCTTGTCCTCGACCAGGACGTCCGCGTCGGTCAGGGCGTTGAGTAGCGTTGATTTGCCGGCGTTGGTGTACCCGACGATGGCGACGACGGGGATGCCGGCGCGTTTGCGCTGCTGGCGGTACAGGTCACGGTGGGTGCGCACGTCCTCGAGCTCGCGCTTGAGGCGGGCGATGATGCGCATGATTTCGCGCCGGTCGGACTCCAACTGGGTTTCACCCGGGCCGCGCAGGCCGACGCCGCCAGTGCCGCCGCGCCCCGCTCCCCCGCCCGCCTGGCGCGCCAGGTGGGTCCAGAGGCGGGTCAGCCGGGGCAGGCGATACTGGTATTGCGCCAGCTCGACTTGGAGCCGTCCCTCGCGCGTGTGAGCGTGCTGGGCGAAGATATCCAGGATCAGCACCGTCCGGTCAATTACCTTTATGCCCAGTGCGTTCTCCAGGTTGCGCTGCTGCGCGGGCGAGAGCTCGTCGTCAAAGATGACCACGTCAAAGTCCAGCTCGCGTTTTTCGAGCTCGATCTCCTCCACCTTGCCCTTGCCAATGTAAGTGGCCGGGTTGGGGCTGTCCAGCCGCTGGATCGTCTGTCCGGCGACAACAACGCCCGCCGTCTGGGCCAGTTGCGCCAGCTCCGCCAGCGAGTCCTCAACGCGCCACAAGTTATGTCGTCTTTTCAGCTCCACGCCGACGAGGAAGGCGTGCTCGGCGCGAGGCTCGGTGTAGATCATATTATTGTTAACAGACATACGGTTATTGATAGCTCGGGTTTCCTTTACCCTACAGGGCACATTCGGTGTGGCTGTGCATGCTTAATTTTACCACAAAATGGCGCTGGAAGCACACAGATAGCGATAGGCTGCGTTATATGCCTCTCTCTTCCGGTGGCTTGAGGGCGCGAAAGCTGCGATACAGCAGCACATCGAGAATGCGCCGCCGGCCAACGCGGTCGGCCGTCGTCGCAATCCACAGGGAAGGTAGATGGCCGTGTCGCCGAATTGGGCCAAACTACCTTTTCCGTTTGGTCACCAGGTCGATCGCGACCGCCAGGATGAATACCAGACCCTTGACGACCTGTTGGTAGTACGAGGGGACTTCCAGGAGGTTCAAACCATTGCCGAGAGTGCCCATGATCAATGCCCCGATCAACGTGCCGGCCACGCTACCGACGCCCCCGAACAGGCTCGTCCCGCCCAGCACTGGCGCCGCGATGGCATCTAGCTCGAAGCCGAGTTGTGCATTCGGTTGGGCCGACCATAAACGGGCGGTCAACAGCACGCCTCCGAGGGCGGCCGTGAAGCCACTAATCGCGTAGACCACCAGCTTCACGCGGTTAGTGGAGACTCCGGCCAGCCGGGTGGTCTCCTCGCCGCCACCGACGGCGTAAACGTGCAATCCGAAGCGGGTATGGCGCAAGGCAAAGTGGGCCGCTGCCAGGACGACTAGCAACACAATGACCGGCACCGGGATCGGCCCCAGACTGGCCGTGCCCCAGTTGGTGAAATCGGCCGGGAGCCCGGCGATGGGATAGCCCTCGGTGTAGACCAGGGTCAGCCCACGGCCGACAGCCAGCATCGCCAGGGTAGCCACAAAGGGGGGCATGTTGCCACGGACGATGAGCAGTCCGCTGATACCGCCCAGGGCCATGCCCAACAGCAGCGCGGTCGCCATCGCCGGGAGCGCCGGTACGCCATGGCGCACCACCAGTCCGGCAGCGATGCTGCCGGCCAGGGCGCCGATTGAGCCGACCGAGAGGTCAATGCCGGCGGTCAGGATCGTGAAGGTCTGGCCGATGGCGACAATGGCCAGAATGGAAATCTGGAGGGCGACTGTCAGCAGGTTGGTCGGGGTCAGAAAGCGCGGTGAGAGGAACGCCAGACCGATCCACAACACCAGCAGGATTACCAGCCCGCTGGCCCGGCGCAGCACGTTCGACAGGCCCGGTAGATGACGGCTCTGGTTCGTAGTGGGTGCTTCGCGGGTAGCATACGGTCCCTGCCGCGCTAAAGCGCGCACTACGAATCCAAACCGTGATCTACTGAGGCCTGGCAGCCGCCCCATGCCCATCGGCACCTCCTGTCGCGTAGAACATGATGCGGTCCTGGCTGGCCTCGGCCCGGCTGAGCTCGCCCACCACCCGGCCCTCGCGCATGACCACGATCCGATCGCTGACGGCCATGATCTCGGGCAACTCGGACGAAATCATGAGGACGGCCACCCCCTCTCGCGCCAACGCCCGCATCAGCGCGTGGATTTCGGCCTTGGCACCCACGTCAATGCCGCGCGTGGGCTCATCGAGGATCAGCACCTTGGGGTGCAGAGTCAGCCACCTGGCGATCACCGTCTTCTGCTGGTTGCCGCCGGATAGGTTGCGCACCCGCTGGCCGAGGCCTGGGGTGCGGATGTCTAGCCGCTCGACGTACTCTTGGGCCAGCCGGCGCATGCGCGCAAAGTCGATGAAGTCCAGCCGCGCCAGATCGCCCAGGGCGGCGATAGTCACGTTTTGGCCGACGGCCATATTGAGAAATAAGCCCTGGGCTTTGCGGTCTTCAGGAACGAAGCCGAGCCCCTGGGCAATCGCCCGTCGCGGCGAATCGATCCTCGCCCTGCGCCCGTCGATCCAAACCTCGCCGCGCTCGATGGGATCGACGCCAAAGAGGGCACGCGCCAGGTCGGTCCGCCCTGAGCCAACCAGCCCAAACATCCCCAGGATCTCGCCCTGGTGCAGCTTCAAGGACACGTCACGCACGGTCCGACCACGCGACAAGCCCCGCACCTCCAGCACAACCTGGCCGTCCAGGATCGGCGCCCCGGCCGAAACCTGGGCCACCTCGCGCCCGACCATCATCCGCACCACCGCCGGGACACTTAGCTCGCCCAGGGGCGCAGTGGCGATGTGCCGCCCGTCGCGCAACACGGTCACCCGGTCGGCAACCTGGAACACCTCCTCCAGGCGGTGCGAGATGAACACGACCGACACGCCCTGGGCCTTGAGGCTGCGGATCAAGGCAAACAGGGTCTCAACCTCGCGCTCGGTCAGACTGGAAGTCGGCTCATCCATGACAATGAGCCGCGACTCAAACGACAGCGCCTTGGCAATCTCGACCATCTGGCGCTGCGCGATAGACAATTCTTCAACGCGGGTGCGCGCATCCACCTCCAGCCCGACGCGCGCCAGTTGCGCTTCAGCAGCCAGATACAGCCCATCCCAATCGACGAGGCCCAGCCGGCCGCGAGCCGGTTCGCGGCCCAGGAAGATGTTCTGGCCAACGTCGAGCACCGGAATGAGCGCCAGCTCCTGGTGAATCATGCTGATCCCCAGTGCCAGCGCCTGCCCCGGCGTGTCGATCTCGACGGGCGCACCCAGCCAGCGCACGCCGCCGCTGTCCCTGGGCAACGCGCCGGTCAGAATCTTCATCAAGGTCGATTTGCCCGCGCCATTCTCGCCCACCAGCGCGTGCACCTCGCCAGGCACAACCTCAAAGCTCACGTCGTCCAGCGCCTGGACACCGGGGAAGCGTTTGGAGATGTGCTCCATGCTGAGGAGCAGGGTGTCAGTCATAGCTGTCAGCGGTCAGCCGTCAGCGGTCAGCCGTCAGCGGTCAGCCGTCAGCGGTCAGCCGTCAGCCGACTGCTGACCGCTGATAGCTGGCGGCTGAAAGCTGATTGCTGACCGCTGATAGCTGAACGCTATTTACTTGGTCACCAACGACAAAGCAACCGGGATGTACTTCTCGACAGTCTGGCCGTTCAAAGACAGCACGGCCGTATCAACGCCGAGGCGGCCCATCTCGGCCGGCTGCTGGGCGACGGTGGCGGCCAGCTTGCCCGCTTTCACCGCCTTGACCGCATCGTCGATCGCGTCGAAGCCGACGAAGGTGATGCCGGTCCGCTTGGCCGCGTCGGCCGCCTGGATCGCGCCCAGCACCATCTCGTCGTTGTGGGCGAAGACGGCGTTGATCTCCGGCTGGGCTTGCAGGATATTCTCGAACACGCTCAAGCCCTTGGCCCGGTTGAAGTCGGCCGTCTGCCGGGCGACGATCGTGACGCCGGCGCAACTCGCCTTCATGTAGTCGTTGAAGCCTTGCCCGCGGTCGCGGGCGGCCGAGGTGCCGGCGATGCCCTGCAATTCGACCACCTTGCCCTTGCCGCCAATCGCCTTGCACAGGAACTCACCCGCCATCTTCCCCCCGGCCACGTTGTCCGAAGCGATATGCGAGACAACCTCGCCGCCGGCCGCGCCACGGTCTACGGTGAAGACCGGGATCTTGGCGGTGTTGGCCTTCTGGATACTGGGCACAATCGCGTTGGCGTCAGTCGGGTTGATCAGCAGTGCGTCGACCTTCTTCTGAATCAGGTCTTCGATACTGGCCGCCTGCTTGGCCGGATCATCCTGGGCATCCACGACGATCAGCTTCACGCCAGTCGCGTCGGCTTCCTTCTGCGCGCCGTCGCGCAGGGTGACGAAGAATGGGTTGTTGAGGGTAGACAGCGCCAGGCCCAGTGTGTACGGCTTGGCCGCCTTAGGTGCGGTGGGTGCGCCGGCCGTTTCCGGCGTTACGAGTGACAAAGCAACCGGGATGTTCTTCTCGACGGTCTGCCCCTTGAGTGACTTGACCGCCGTCTCGACGGACAGACGGCCCATCTCGGCCGGCTGCTGGGCGACGGTGGCGGCCAGCTTGCCCGCTTTCACCGCCTTGACCGCATCGTCGATCGCGTCGAAGCCGACGAAGGTGATGCCGGTCCGCTTGGCCGCGTCGGCCGCCTGGATCGCGCCCAGCACCATCTCGTCGTTGTGGGCGAAGACGGCGTTGATCTCCGGCTGGGCTTGCAGGATATTCTCGAACACGCTCAAGCCCTTGGCCCGGTTGAAGTCGGCCGTCTGCCGGGCGACGATCGTGACGCCGGCGCAACTCGCCTTCATGTAGTCGTTGAAGCCTTGCCCGCGGTCGCGGGCGGCCGAGGTGCCGGCGATGCCCTGCAATTCGACCACCTTGCCCTTGCCGCCAATCGCCTTGCACAGGAACTCACCCGCCATCTTCCCCCCGGCCACGTTGTCCGAAGCGATATGCGAGACAACCTCGCCGCCGGCCGCGCCACGGTCTACGGTGAAGACCGGGATCTTGGCGGTGTTGGCCTTCTGGATACTGGGCACAATCGCGTTGGCGTCAGTCGGGTTGATCAGCAGTGCGTCGACCTTCTTCTGAATCAGGTCTTCGATACTGGCCGCCTGCTTGGCCGGATCATCCTGGGCATCCACGACGATCAGCTTCACGCCCTGGGCAGTGGCCGCTTTCTCGGCCCCTTCCTTCAGGGTGACGAAGAACGGGTTATTGAGAGTAGACAGCGCCAGGCCGAGGGTGATTTCAGCCGGTTTGGGAGGCTCAGTCGGCTTGGGCGCCTCGGTTGGCTTGGGTGCGGCGGTCGGCGCCGCTGCCTTGGGTGCCTCCGTCGGCTTGGGCGCCGGAGTTGGTGTGCCGCCGCAGGCGACGACGATCAGGCTGACAACCACGAGCGATGCCAGCCAAAGCATTGTTGCGCGTTTCATGATTCTCTCCTCCTGGAGTGTTTGTAGCCGGCCACGGAAATCGCATGATACCTTACCCCGCGCTCATCCCCCCTTTCCTGGCCCCGCCGGCCCGGTACAGTAATAGCGCCACGGCGATGACCACGCCCTTGACGACCTGCTCGTACAGTGCGGAGATGTTGAGCAGGTTCAGGCCGTTGTTCAATACCCCGATAATGAGGACGCCCAGCAGCGTCCCACCCAGCCCACCCTCACCCCCGGCAAAGCTGGTCCCACCCACGACGACGGCGGCGATGGCGTCAAACTCGTAGCCCAGCCCGGCGGTCGGCTGGGCTGAATCAAGTCGCGCGATCAAGATCATCCCCGCCAGGGCCGACAACATGCCCGTAAGCGTGTAGACCAGGGTCGTGTACGCGCCCACGCGGATGCCTGACAGCCGGGCCGCCAGCGGGTTGTTGCCCAGGGCGTAGATGCGTTCGCCGGTCGCCGTCCGGGTCAGCAACACGTAGCCCAGGACGAACACCAACCCGGCGATCAGAATTGGCACCGGAATCGGACCGGCAACCCCGGCACCGATAGTCCGGAAGTCTTCGGGAAAGCCGGTGATGGGCCGGCCCTCGGTGTAGGTCAACGCCAGCCCGCGGGCAATGGTCATCATCCCCAGCGTCACGATGAACGGCGGGATGTTCATACGGGTAATGATCAATCCGCTCACGGTGCCCAGCAGTCCACCCAGTGCCAGCCCGGCCACGACTGCCAGCGGTGGCGGCCAGCCCTTGACCAGCAGATCGGCCGTCACCACCCCGGTCAGCGCCAGCACGGCGCCCACCGACAGGTCGATCCCGCTGGTCAAGATCACCAGCGTCATTCCCACCGAGATAACGCCGTTGATCGACGCCTGGCGTAGCACATTCAGCGCGTTTGAGACGGTCAGGAACCGGTCTGACAGCACTGTCAGCGCCAGACACAACAGTCCAAAAGATAGCACCAGTCCGAAGCGCTGTAGAGCGAGACGCACATCCAGGCCAGGCACGACCGCCACCGTCCTCTGCGCGAGCGAGGCCGGGGCCTCAGCCTGGATCGACTCGGGATCGCTTGCCATCACCACGCCTTTAGAAAGTCACACCCGCCAACAGGATGATGTTGGCATAGGGCGTGCACTCGCCGGTGCGAATGGCGACCCTGGCTTCCGCGCTATTCAACTTAAATGTCTCGTGCTCCATCGTGCGGACCGGCAGGCCACCCAACACAGTCAGAATCGACTGATATAGGTGTGGGCTACGCCGGGCCGTCTCTTCGGCCAGAATCACGCTTTCAACCTGCATCTCGTCGAGGACGGCCAGGAGGGTCTGTATAAACGACGGCACGCCAGGCACCAACGAGATGTCGATGACCTCGACGTCCTCCGGGATGGGTAGCCCGGCATCGGCGATGACCAGCCTGTCACCGTGCCCCAGGCTGGCGATAGCTTCGAGGATGAGCGGGTTCAGTAGCTTGCCGATTTTACGCATGTACTCACCTCAGCCAGAAACTTCTCCAGCTCCGCCCGCGTCGGCATCGATGGTTGGGCTCCCAGTTTCGTCACAGCCAGGGCGCCGGCGGCATTAGCCCAGCGGGTGGCTTCGACCAGCGGGCGGCCCTCGGCCAGGGCGACGGCGAAGGCACCGACAAAGGCGTCGCCGGCTGCGGTTGTATCGACGACGGTCACCGGGTGGGCCGGCAGATGCAACACCTGGTCGCCGGCGAGCAGAGCGCCGTGGCCGCCCAGGGTCAGGATCACGGTGCCGGCGCCCAGCGTTCGCAGTTGGGCAGCGGCGCGGCTGGCAGAAGCCAGGTCGTCCACTTGAATATTGGTCAGCAGCGTCGTCTCGGTCTCATTCGGCACAAGGAAATCGACCAGGCTGAGCAGTCGCTCGGATAAGGGCTGGGCGGGTGCCGGATTCAGAATCGTCGCCACCTGGTGCTGGCGTGCCAGCTCCAACGCCCGCTCGACGGCCGGCAGGGGGCTCTCCAGTTGCAGGACAACCGCAGCCGCGTCGGCGATGGCTGCCTCGGCCGCGCTCACGTCGTCGGGCGTCAGGCACATATTGGCGCCGGAAGCCACGATAATGCTGTTCTGGCCGCTCGCGTCGAGGACAATGACGGCGATGCCGGTCGTGGTGACTGGATCGCACTGGACGAAGCGGGTGTCTACTCCGGCCTGGGCCAGACCGTGGATCAGGGTCGGGCCGAAAGTGTCGTCGCCCACCCGCCCCACCATAGTCACCTGGCCGCCCAACCTGGCGGCGGCCGCGGCCTGGTTAGCACCCTTGCCGCCTGGAATCGTGTGAAAATCGCTACCGAAGAGGGTCTCGCCCGGCGCCGGCATCCGTGGCGCCCGGACGACCAGGTCCATATTCAAGCTGCCGACGACCACAATGTTAGCCGGCATAGGCGACTTCCTCCGTCGTTGATGAGCGCCGCACTACTAGCCGGGTAGGCAGTAGGCGGCGTTGAGGCGGCGACTCCCGGTCAGCAATACGCGCCAGCAGCAGTTCGATGGCCAACTCGCCCAGCTCGTGCTTGGGCTGAGCGACGGTGGTCAGCGGGGGATTGCTGAACGACGCCAGTGCCACGTCGTCAAAGCCGACGACGCCTATCTCCTCGGGAACCCGGCGCCAGAGCTCGGTGGCGGCGCTGATGGCACCCACGGCCATCAGGTCGTTGCAGGCGAACACTGCCGTCGGCGGCTCCGGCAGGGACAGAAAGTAGCGCATGGCCGCCGCACCGCTGGCGAACTGGAAGTCGCCACGGCAGATCAGGGTTTCGTCTAGCGGCAGACCATGCTCGGCCAGCGCCCGACGGTAGCCCATCACCCGCTCGGCGCTAGGCGTCACGTCAGACGGGCCGGTGATACACCCAATGCGCCTGTGGCCGAGTTGAATCAGATGCTGCGTGGCCGTATAGCCGCCGCCCAGATTGTCACACAGCACCGCATCCACCTCCACGTCCGGTAGATCACGGTCCACTACGACCACTGGCGACTGGCGGTCCAGGATGGCCTGGATGTGTTCAGTGCTCAGGCCGGCGGCGACAAAGATGATGCCATCGACCTGCTTCTCCATGAGGACGTTGGCGTACACCAATTCCTTGTCCAGGTCGCCGTCGGAATTGCACAGGATGGTGCTGTAGCCGCGGGCGAAACTGGCGCGCTCAATGCTGCGTGCCACCTCGGCGAAGAAGGGATTGGCGCTATCGGGGAGGATCATGCCCAGGGTGTGGGTTTGCTTGCGACGCAGGCTGCGGGCCAGAGCGTTGGGCTGGTAGTTCAGCTTGGCCATCGCCGCCAGAACCCGTTGGCGCAGCTCATCGCTGACGTAGCGAGTCTCATTGACGACATGGGAGACAGTCGTTACCGACACGCCAGCCTGGCGTGCCACATCGCGGATGGTAGCCACAGGCGACACCTCGCGAAACGTTTGGCCAAACGGTTGCGCAAACGGTTGCGGGGATAGTATACCATGAGCAGAGGGAATTTGTCAAGCCGTCGAGAGCCGAGGGTGCATTTGGTGGCGGCCAGCAGCAAGAGGGCAAAATCGTTGGTCGAAGCGAATAACAGGCCAGCGAGCAGCATCAGGCCCGCGCCGACGCTGAGCATGCGCCGCCGGCCAACGCGGTCGGCCGTCGTCGTAATCCAGAGGGAGATGGCCGTGTCGCCGATCAGTGTCAGCGTGAGCAGCAGGCCGATCTGGGGTTCGCTTAGACCCACCTGGGCCAGGTATCGCTTGGGATTAGCGGGCCAGCTTCCAGTGGCCCGATCCCTCGCAGCCGTTCAACGTCCTTCGATGCTATACCTAACTGCTGACCGCCACCTTCTGCAACCTCTGCATCGCCTCTGACAATCGCTCCTTGCTCGTGCAGAGCGAGATCCGCAGATAGCCCTCACCAGCATCGCCAAAGGCGGTGCCGGGTGTGATCCATACTCCGGTCTCGTCCAGGAGGCGATAGGCGAAGTCCGCCGAGGTCCAGCCAGCGGGAACCTGCGCCCAGATGTAGAGGGAGGCGCGAGGGCGTTCGGCGTGCAAGCTGGCAGCGCGCAAGCCGTCGATCACGATGTCGCGTCGTTCCTGGTAGATGAGATTCCGCTCGGCCAGCCAGTTCTGGTCGCCGGTCAGGGCGGCGGTAGCGGCAATCTGGATAGCGTTCGGGATGCCGGTGTCCAGGTTGCCCTTGACGCGGGCCAGCGCCTCCAATGCTTCGGCGTTGCCGACGGCCATGCCCACACGCCAGCCGGCCATGTTGTAGGTCTTGCTCAACGAGTTGAACTCGACGCCGACGTCCTTCGCGCCCGGTACCTGGAGAAAGCTCGGTGCTACGTAGCCATCGTAGGTCGTGTCGCAGTACGGGTTGTCATGGCACACCAAGAGTTTGTGCTCGCGCGCGAATTCGACCAGGCGGCCGAACCACTCCAGACTGGCGACCGCGCCAGTTGGGTTGTTCGGGTAGTTGAGCCAGATCACCTGTGCGCGGCGCAGCTTATCGGCCGGGATGGCGTCCAGGTCCGGCAGGAACTGGTTTTCAGGGCGCAGTGGCAGGGGAAAGACTTCGCCGCCGGCCAGCACTGTGCCGATGGTGTAGGTGGGATAGCCCGGGTCAGCCACCAGGGCCACGTCACCCGGATCGACCCAGGCTACTGCCGCGTGGCCGATCCCTTCTTTGGAGCCGATCAGCGGCACTACCTCGGTCTTCGTGTCCAGCTCGACCCCAAAACGGCGCCGGTAGTAAGTCGCGATGGCTTCGCGGAAAGCGGGCATCCCGGTGTAGCTTGGATAGGGATGGTTGGCAGGATCGTCGGCGGCGCGCTTCAGGATATCCACGATCCACTGCGGCGTGGGCAAATCCGGGCTGCCGATGCCCAGGTTGATCACGTCCACTCCCTGGGCCTTCTTGGCCGCGATGCGCTCCGCCACGCGGGCGAAGATATAGGGCGGAACGTTGTCTAGCCGTCTAGCGGCGAATGGCATCGCTCTTCTCCTCTCTCGATGACGGCAGACGAATGACGACCGGCGACTGTTGTCATCCGTCGTCTATCGTCACTTGTCCTGGATTAGTCTCTCAAGCACCCGCCCGACCTGCTCCAGACTGGCGGCGCTAAGCTTGTCGCAGGAGTCCTGCAAAGTGTGCCAGAATGGATAATCGAAGTCGATGAGGTCGACGGCGCGTATCCCGCGTTGTAGGAATGGGGTGTGGTCGTCGGTCATTGCATACTTATAGCTTGGGATGAAGAACTGCTGGTAGCCGAGGTCGGCGGCAATTTTCCAGATACGCTGTTGGAGCGCCGGGTCGGAATTGCGCTCCATGTAGATTTGCTGGTCGGCGTCGCCCACCATATCCACCACGATGACATACTCGGGCTTCACTGCCAGGTGCTCCGCCATGTAACTCGCGCCGACGCTGAATGGCCAGCCGTCCAGGTTGCCGTTGTCCTCCGCGTCGAAGAATGCCAGGCGGATTTCGCCCGGCAACTCGGTCGTGGACCAGACGTGGGCTAGCTCCAGGAGCACTGCGACCCCGCTGGCGCCGTCGTTGGCGCCCAGAATGGGTTTGTCCTTGTTGGCTGGAAGCTGCTCGTTGTCCGCCCGCTTGCGTGTGTCATAATGTGCGCCGAACATTCGCAACGGCCCCTCGCCCCGGGAGCCAATGACGTTGCGGATCGGAACATTCTGGTAAGTGAATTCCTGAAACTCGACCTGCCAGCCCTGCTTCTTGAGCTCTGTGGCGATATAGTCGCCGGTCTTACGCAGCGCCTCGGTGCCGATGGGCCGCGGCCCGATGGCACACTGGGCCTGGGCGTGGGCGAGGGCGCGCTGGCCGTCGAACACCAGGTTGACCGGGCCGGTAAGCGTCGGGGCAGCCCGCGAGACAACTACCAGGGGGCCCGGTTGCACCGGGCTCGGCGCACTCCCCTGCTCTTGCCCTTGTAAGAGAAACTGCCTGAATACAATGACAAGAACGATCATGATGACGCCGGTCAGGGCCGGCACGAGCCAGGTGGAGCGTGGTTTCATGGACGGTGAGGCTGTGGCAATGTTCGTATAGCGTTTATCTTTTTATGTTAGGTGGGCGTGTCGTGATTTGTGTAGGTAATTGGCTATACGAATAGAACGGATGTTCGACAAGAAAAAACAACGGAACTGGCGCAGCCCATCCACTTATCATCCGTTAGAGCCTGTCTAAAAAAGGTTCGTAGTGGGCGCTTTAGCGCCTAAATAGCACACTGAAGTGCGCACTCCAAACACTCAATCAGGCTGATTATATTGCAAGTGGAACGAAGGTCAAGTCAAGTGTGCCCATTCTCATTGACAGCTACCCTGCTCCGTGCTAACATTTCAACACCGACTCTGTCTGATAGCTATTCGGCTACACGAATCAAGGAGGCCCATATGCGCGCCGTGGACATCATCGCCCGCAAGCGTGATGGATACTCGCTCACCAAAGAGGAGATCGATTTCTTTGTCCAGGGTTTCACCCGCGGCGACATCCCCGATTACCAGGCCTCGGCCTGGCTCATGGCGATCTTTCTGCGCGGCATGGATGCGCGCGAGACCATCGATCTCACAATGGCAATGGCCCGTTCCGGGGAAATGTTGGACCTGTCCGGTATTGCACCCGTTGTCGTGGACAAGCACTCCACGGGCGGCGTGGGAGACAAGACGACCCTGATCGTTGGGCCGATGGTGGCGGCAACAGGTTTGCCGGTGGGCAAGATGTCCGGGCGTGGGCTCGGCTTTAGCGGTGGGACCCTGGACAAGCTGGAAGCCATCCCCGGCTTCCGAGTAGGACTCACCAAAGACGAGTTCCTGCGCCAACTCAAGCACGTCGGACTGGTGGTGGCCGGGCAGTCTGCCGACCTGGCACCGGCCGATGGTAAGCTCTACGCTCTGCGCGATGTTACAGCGACCATCGAGAGTCTGCCGCTCATCGCCAGTTCGATTATGAGCAAGAAGATTGCCGCCGGTGCGCACGCCATCGTACTCGATGTGAAGGTGGGACGGGGGGCATTCATGAAAACCGAGCAGGATGCGGTGGCTCTGGCACAGACGATGGTGGCCATTGGGCAAGGTGTGAACCGGAAAGTGGCCGCAGTGATCGCCGACATGGATCAGCCGCTGGGCAACACTGTGGGCAATGCCCTGGAAGTACAGGAGGCCATTGAGACATTACGTGGTAACGGCCCGTCGGACCTGGTCGAGCACTGTCTGACGGTGGCGAGCCAAATGTTGATCCTGGCCGGTAAAGCCCCCGAGGCCAGTGATGCGCGCCAGCAATTGCGAGCTACCTTGCAAGAAGGTCAGGCGCTCTCCAAATTCTGCGCCATGATCGAGGCTCAAGGTGGGGATGCCGCCGTTGTCGACGAGCCAGACCGCCTGCCGCACGCTCCCCTGGTTGAAAAAGTCGTCGCGCCGCGCACGGGCTACATCGCCAGTATCGATGCTATGGAATTCGGACTGACGGCCGTAGACCTGGGAGCAGGCCGCCAGAAGAAGGGCGACCTCATCGATCCGGCGGTGGGGATTGTGCTACACGCCAAGGTGGGTGACCTGGTGATGCAAGGCCAGCCACTGCTTACCATCCACGCCGCCAACGTAATCCAGTTAGACACAGCCCGCGCACGTCTCCTGGCGGCTTATAGTTGGAGTAATAAGCCGGTTCAGCCGCCGCCGCACATTCGGCGCATTGTTGACAGGTAGCTAGGTAGACAGGTACCCAGGTACCCAGGTAGCAAGGTAGCAAGGTATATCCCTGTGTACCTGTGTACCTGGGTACCTGTGTGCCTCCTACCACTCCGTCCGCGCCCGCTCCTCGATGATACGTTCGTATACCCGGATCGTCTGCCTCGCAATGTGGCTCCAGTTGTACTGGGCCAGTACCATGCGATATGCATTCTTCGCCCGCGCTGCTGCCCACTCCGGGTGCCACAGAGTATGCAGAATACCCCACGCCAGCGAATCGACGCTGTCCGGGTAAACCGTGATGCCAGTTTCGTTGTGCTGAACCACTTCGGCCAGGCCCCCGGTACTGGCGACGACGACGGGGCAGCGCGCGGCCATCGCCTCCAACGCCACGATCCCAAACGGCTCGTACAGACTCGGGAACACAGCCACGTCGGCGACTTTGTAAAGCCGGTTCCGGTCCTCGTCTGAGATAAAGCCGGTGAAGTAGAACCGGTTGGCCAGCCCCATCGCCTCAGCCCGGCCTCGTAGCTCGTCCAGAAGCGGGCCGCGGCCGGCGATTACGAACTTGGTCTTGGGCAAGCCCGCCAGGATCGCCGGGGCCGCCGCGACAATGAGCTGCGGCCCCTTCTCGTGCACCAGTCGTCCGACGTGATATACAAGCTTCTCGTCTGGAGCAGCAAAACGTGCCCGAAAGGCGGAAACATCTATCTCATCATTCAGATGGTCAAAGTGGTGGGCTTCAACACCATTTGGAATTATGTCGATTTTATCGACGGGCACATTGAAATAATCTATAATCTGGCCCCCCATGTAGCGGCTACAGGCGATGACCCGCCAGGCTTCGTAGCACAGCCACCATTCGGTGCCGTTGATGGCATTTTGCATGTCAGTCCACAGGTGGCCATGATTCCGGCCACGCTCAGTCGCATGGATCGTCGCCAGGAGCGGAATCTTGCGAATGCGCTTCAGTGAGGCGCCGGAGAACGCTACCAGCCAATCGTGGACGTGGATGAGATCGACGCCCAGTTCTCGAATTAATCCGATGCCCGCCTCCTCCAGGTTTAAGTTCGTTTGCTGGACATCGGCATAGAAGTTGCCCATGCGCGCGATGGGCGGGTCAACCCGGTGGATGACCGCTTTGCCGGTATTCCCTGGCAACGTTTCGAGGGGCGCCCCTCCGGCCCAGCGCGGCGTGATCAGGTGCACTTCCAGACCCTGGCGAGCAAGCGCTGGCACGAGGGCGGCGACGTGGTTCCCCAACCCACCAACGACGTGCGGTGGATATTCCCAGGACAGCATCAACACGCGCATGTAACCCCTCCTCCTTGCCTCGCTACGGCTGGTATCTGGCAATATTCTGCAAGTGTTCCTCCCATGTGGCCGCAAACACGTGAGAGCCATCGCCAGCAACGGAATTGGCGACAAAGTAGAGATAGTTGGTCTGCGCCGGCTCGATGACGGCCTGGAGCGAAGCCAGACCCGGGTTGCAGATGGGACCAGGCGGCAAACCTGGATTCAGATAGGTGTTGTAAGGCGACTTGAACTGAAGATCATCCAGGAGCAAAGCACGCCACCAGGTGCGCGTGGCTGGATCGTAGCCCATTGCATACTGGATCGTAGGATCTGCATCCAGCTTGATCCCCTGCTCCAGTCGATTCAGGTACACGCTGGCGATCATCGGGCGCTCCCTGGCCAGAACTGCCTCGCGCTCGACGATACTCGCCAGAATGACGACCTGGTCGACGTTGAGACCGGCCTGCGCCGCCGCCCGGCGCATCTCCGGTGTGAAACGGCGGTCAAAGTTCTTGAGGAGCGTGTCAATTATGTCGCGCGCGCTGGCTTCGCGGCGGAACTCATACGTATCGGGAAAGAGATAACCTTCCAACGACTGGCGGCCAATTGGCCGATCGGCCAGGAACGGGTGGTTGAAATCACCCCCCGACTGGATCAGATTCAGCAGTGCGTCCCGATTGGCTAAACCCTCCGCTACGAGCAAATCCACAATTTCCTCGCCGCGCCGGCCCTCGGGGATCGTCACCGTGACCGTGGGCGGGCGCCCCTTTTGCAGCACCGCCATGATCTCGCGCGGCGTCATGTTGCGGCGTAGTTTGTACTCGCCAGCTTCCAAATTTTTGTCCACACCCTGGACCCGCAACAACGCCCGGAAGCTACCGGCATTCCGCACTAATCCGGCTTCCTGCAAACGTTTGGCGATCTGGAGAGCCGTCTCGCCTGGCTTGACGCTGAACGTCACGGGCGTCGGATCAGTGCCAGCCGGAACGTCTGCATCTCCAATGTTGAGCTGTGCAAGCAAGGCTTGCCCAATGTCGATGATCGAGGTGCTGTTGTCAATCGTTCCCGTAGAACTTGAGCCACGCAACAGGTACATTCCTGCCGCCACCGGGATCGCGATGATCCCGATAAAGGCAACCACTATCACTATCCTGCCCAGGAATTGCCGCGCCGGACTCGTCGCCCGGTTTTGAGCTCGTTCTTCCTGCACTTGTCTACTACGCTGGGGTCTCCTCATCATTCTCCTGAATTGTGTGACGCTGCTGCGCTGCCTGAGCGTCGAGATAGTCCTGCAAGCACAGCATCGATGGCGTGTTGATGGTCGAGCCT
>JBBITV010000011.1:0-21248 GCA_037440585.1 Chloroflexota bacterium | reverse complement strand
CACTGGTGGCACGTGGTCTGGTCGCTCAGACCGTGGCGGATGGACCAGTCCGGCGCCTGGTGGGTGCGCGGTTTGGCGGGCAGGCTCACCGGGCGCGCAGCCACGGGTTCCTCGATGGCGACCGTCGTCGGAATCGAGTGGCACAGGTCACACTGCAGGGGGATGCTGCGGCCGTCGGCACTCAGGTGCCGCAGATCGTGGCAGCGGAAGCAGCCGGCCGCCTCCTTGTGGCCAATGTTGTTCGGGTACGTTTGCCAGTCGACGTTCATTTTCGGGAAGTTGTTCGTCCGATAGATGTCCTGAACCGCCCGGACGGCCTGGCGCACAGCGTCCGGCCGGGTCGCGTACACCTCGGGGTACGACGTCCGGTAGTAGTCTGCCAGGCCGTCCTCCAGTGCCACCCGGGCCACCTCGGTGGTTGCATAGGACTGGCTGAGCAGCTCTACCGCCTGGCGCCGGATGTAGGGCAGGCTCCGGTCGAGCTGGCCGGCCGCCAGGGCCTCGTCCACAGCCTCGGTGGGCGACTTGAAGATGTGGGTGGGCCGGTTATGGCAGTCCATGCAGTCCATCACCCGTTTCGGCAGCCGGGCGATGTCCTCGGGACTCAGGTTCACGTCCCCACGCAGGTACTCGATGACCTCGCCATTGGCCCGTGTCAGGCGCACCCAGGGGATGTCCTGTCGCGCCGGGTCGGTGGCGATGTACTCAACCTGGTTGTGCAGGTCCATGTGCCAGTGGATGCCTCGCCCGCCGCCTGTCTCGGCGCTCCCACCCCCGGTCCGCATAATCATGAAGATGCGCTCGCCGGTGTTCTCCGCGTTCGGGAGGAAGTGAGGGACGCTCTTCACCTGGTCGCCGTAGAACTTCTCCGGCCAGTGGCACTCTTCGCAAGTCTCCCGCGCCGGGCGGAGGTTCTCGATGGGCAACGGGATGGGCCGGCGATAGCTGTTGGTCAGGACCGCCGCCACCTGGCCGATGCCGCTGATCTTGGACCGGACGAACCAGCTCGCACCCGGGCCAATGTGGCAATCGACGCACTTGACCCGGGCGTGGGGCGAGCTCTGGTAGGCCACGAACTCGGGCTCCATCACCTGGTGGCACACCTGGCCACAAAATGTGGTGGACTCGGTGAAGACGAAGCCCTGGTAGCTGACCACGCCCAGCAGCACCACGATCCCGGCCGTGGCCGCCAGGAACAGGGCGACGCGTTGCCGCTCTTCAGGGATGTTCAGGTCCAGGCTGGGGAAGGGCCGCACCACCGCGCCAGCGCGGCGCAACCGGCGCCGGGTCCACTCCATCCCGAGGGGCACCAGCAACAATCCGCCGGCCAGGACCGTCGGCAGGACCAGGAAGGTGATGATGCCCAGGTAAGGGCTGGCGCGCGGCGCGCCGAACTGGAGAATGAGCAGGATCGCCAGGACCGTCCCGGTGACGGCGGCGATCACGCCCCCCAGCCAACTGAGGGGGTTGTGGATGAGCAGCGCAAACTCGCGCACTTCCAGCGGTTGGCGCTCGGGTGGGGGTGGAGGCTCGCTCATGGACGGTTCTCCGTGGTGATGACCTTCAGCTCCCACTCACGGCGCGCTGAGCTGCTCACAGGTGCGGGCTGAAGGTGGTCCGGTAGGCATGCTTCACGTCCACCGACAGTATACCACGAAAAGCTGTTTTCATCCAGACTCAGTTGGAGCGCTTATCCTTCGGCGACTTCGCGAAGCCTTTCCCGGTCGTTGAGAGGCGCGCCGGTCCGGACGCGCCAGGCCCAGACTGCCCCGGCGACGGCTACGATGCCCAACGACATGAGCTGGTCCTGGGTTGGCCAGCCGCCCAGGTTGATCCGGAAGAAGTCGACCCCAGCCCGCAGCAAAGGATAAGCAACCAGGAACGCCAAGCCGAGCTCGCCCGGGAAGCGCCGCCGCTTGCGCCAGAGGCGCAGCAGGCCGAAGAGCCCGAGGGCGAGTACGGCCTCGTAGAGCTCGGCCGGATAGCGCGGCTGGCTCAAGCCGGGGAAGATGATCCCGAAGGGCGGCGGCGCCAGGGCGCCGAAGCAGTCGCCTCGAATGAGACATCCTACGCGTTGAAGGGCAATGCCCAGGGCCAGGTACGGCGCAAAGAGGTCGGCCATCGGCCCGAGGGGCAGGCGTCCACGCCAGGCGAACCAGCCAGCAACAGCTAGCGCTCCGGCCACCGCGCTGTGGAAGGACAGCCCACTCTGGATGCGCACCAGATCGAGGGGATAACGCAGGTAGGTCGGCGCATCGGGCAGAATATACCCCAGCCGCGCCCCGACGAGCGCCCCCAGGCCCAGCCAGAAGGCCGCATCGTCGATCCGCTCCCGCGCCAGCCCTTCGGCCGGTGCCCGGCGCGTAGCCAGCCAGGTGACCAGCCAGGCCGCAGCGAAGAGGGTCAAGAGATCGCTCACCGCCGGGAGCCGGTCGAGGAGCCACAGGATCAGTTCCACGCGTACGCCTCGTTTACTGCAACAGATCCTCGACCTGCGCCACGAGCCGCTGCTCACTCAAGGGGCCGAGCCACCGGCCGGCGATGCGCCCCTCGCGGTCGATGAAGAAGGTCGTCGGGATGCCATTCACAGAGTACGCCCGCGGGATGTGCTCCGTCGCGTCGCGCACGTTGGGGTAGGTCACGCCGAACTCAGCCAGATACGCCTGCGCACCTAGCTCGCCATCCTGGATATTCACGCCCAAGAACATGACGCCCCGGTCCCGGTAGGCCTGCCAGACCCGCTCCAGGCCACGCGCCTCCACGCGGCACGGTCCACACCACGAGGCCCAGAAGTTGAGCACCACCGGCTGGCGGCGAAAGTCGGAGAGCCGGATCTCGCCGCCGGCGAGGCTGGGCGCCGTGAAGTCCGGCGCCTGGGACTGTGGCCGGGCAACGGCCGCGCTCCCAAGGTACAGGTAAGCGAGCGCGGCCAGGACCAAAAACGCCAGCGCCCCGATCAGAGTGGGCCGCTTCCCGGACCCCACTACCGCCTGAGCCGGCGGATGCATCTCGAGCTCGCTATGATTTTCGATAGACACTGTTCCAACTCCTCATTGTTGGACCGATCTGTCCGGCGCACTCAGCCGGTGCCTACGCCAACAACCGGCGGATGGGCTCCCAGTAGATGCCGTACTCGCAGATCAGGCCGAGGGTGCCCAGAAAGATGAACGAGGCCGGCGCAAGAGCCCAGCCACGTCGTCTTGACAACGAGCCCCGGCGATGCAAGAAGAGCCCCACCACGCCGAGGACGACGGCCAAAGCCGTGAGCAGTTGAAAGAGGTGATTGCTGACGGGGTTGGGGTCAGACAGGAGCCAGGCCGAGTCAGCGGCGGCGCTCAGGCTCAGCAGGAGCGGCGCGCGCATGCGCCAGCCCCGCAAGGTGCGCGTCGTATGAAACCAACCGACGACCAGAAAGAGCACCCCAAAGCCGGCGGCGATGAATGCCACCAGGTACCAGGATTTGGAGACTGGCACTAACATGGCCCACCTCTACCCGTCCATGTCTCCACACGGTGTAAGTATACCCTGTCGTTGCTCAAAACACCAGAGCAGATCGGCCTGTTTATAGGCAAGCAGAAGGCGCAGGCAATTCTGTCCAGCGATTAACGCCCTTAGTCCACCGAACAGAAGCGGCGGCGCGAAGGCCAGGCCGGCCTTGATGGCGACGAAGCAAACGGTGTAGATGGCAGTGAGCCCTGGTACGCTCAGCGTTCGCATCCCGCCGCGCCGGCCTCACGCCGCGTGTCCCGCGTGGGCCGCCGGCATCGCACCCGGCACTGTGCCCCCCTCGCCCGGCTTGGTGCGGCGCAGTCCCGGCAGCCGGGTCCGCTTGAGCAGGAGCGCATTGAGCGCCACCAGCAGCGAGCTGCCGGCCATCGACAGTGCGGCGATCTCCGGCCGCAGCAGCAGCCCGAAGGCCGGGTAGAACACCCCGGCCGCGATAGGGAAGGCCACGGTATTGTAGCCCGCGGCCCAGAACAGGTTCTGGCGCATCTTGTTCACCGTCGCCCGGCTCAGGGCGATGGCGCCGATCACGTCGAACGGGTCGCTCTTCATCAGGACCACGTCCGCCGTCTCCATCGCCACGTCGGTGCCCGCGCCGATGGCAATGCCTTTGAACAGGAAGGTGGCGGCGACGCTGAACAGGTAGCCCGCCCCCACCGAGAGCGCCACCAGCACCGACATATCCAGGATGCGGTTCTTAAGGGCGCGGTAGGCGCCGACAAAGAACATTTGCCCGCCCCAAAGCACCGCGGGCGTGGACAGAATGAACAGCAGGATGTCGTTGGGCAGCCCGAAGGGTACCGGCAGGCGGATCTTGAACACTTCGGTCGCGAGAGGCGAATACAGGAAGACCGGGATGGCCAGGATGAAGGTGACCAGGAAGCGGTTGCGCATGTCGCGCACCATGTCTTCCATCCCTTCGCTGCGCTCAAGGGCATGGCTCATCCCTGCGCCGTGGCCCATCTCGTGCGCCATCCGGGCCATCTCACCCGAGACGGGTGCCTTCTCGGCCGGCATGGCGTGCCCGACATGTTTCATCGCTGGCGCTTCAGGTTTGACCGGAGCCGGGGCCGGCATCGCGTGGCCCGCGTGCTCCTCCATTACCAACGTTTCCCAACGCCTGAATGGCCGCGGCTGCTCTCGCCAGCCGGGCATTGTATTTCAGGGCCTGCTCATACTCGGCCAGGGCCAACTGAGGTTGCCCCAGCCCTTCGTAGGCCAGGCCACGCTGGTAATGAACCTCTTCCAAGGCCAGACCTGTCAGCAATACGGTGAGATTGAGTACTTTCTGATACTGGCCGGTCCGGTTGTAGGCCTCAAACGTGCCGAATTGATACCAGAACATCCGCGGCGGCAGGCCGATGCGGATCGCACGGTCGAAGGCCGCAGCCGCCAGTTCATACTGGCCCAACCCGATGTAGCTGCTACCCAGGTTGAACCAGGCATACGCATCACCCACCGACACGACCTCAGCCTGGGCCCCCACCGCCGCACCGCTGTCCATACGCTCGTCATTCCAGCCATCGCCCAGAATTGCCCGTACGCGGGGCTCATCTTCCAGGCGATAGATGGGGATATACAGCCGGTTGAAGGCCCGCCACAGCCGGTTGAACTCGGCATACGCGAAGCGGCGCTTGGGACCCATGTAGGAGTCGTTGACGATCATGGCCTGGGCCGCCCGGTCATAGCCCCGGACCAGGCGATAGTGGCCGGTCAAAGTTTCATTCGGCCGGTCCAGCCACTGCTCCACCATGACCGGGATGCCGTTGCTGACCAGGCGCTGGAGCGTCTCAAGGTCGCCGTTCACCCGGACTATCGCCCCCAGACCCTGACCACGCAGATAGTCTGCCACCTCCCAGGGGCTCACGTTCTTGTCCTGGGGACCGCCCTTCACGGCTGGCGCGATGTCGAACTGGGTGAGCGATTTGCCGTAGTAGCTCAGGGCCATGCCGATGGTGACGGGCGCACAGTTGTTGAGCTTCTGCCACTCGTGGGTCATGGGCTCCAGCAACGCCTGAGTCGCGATCGGGCGCAGGGCAGGCGTGGGCGGCGGGTTATCGCGGTGCCGGCGCAGACTTTCGATGAACAGCGGATCGGAGATGTCCGCGCTGGATTGCTCCGCAGTGGGTGCTGTGTTGCCAGGCGCCGGCGTGCCGCCCGCCTGGGGACTCGCGGTCGCCGTGGCCAGGGGGCCGCTGGGGGAGCCAGGCGCTCCCTGCCGTGTCACTGTGGCGGCGGCTTCCAGGGTGGACGTGGGCGTCGCTGCCGGTGGCGACGTGGGCTTAACCGGCGGTGGCGTTCCGCTCTGGCAGGCAACCACCACGATCAGTGTCAGAGGCACACTCAGCCGAAAGGTATTTATTAGCTTCATCTCACTCCACGATGACCTTGCCGCGCAACATGCCCATCTGGCACTGGAAGGGGATCTCGCCCCGCTTTTCCGGGGTGAACTCGATAGTCACGGTCTCCCCCTCCGGTAGCTTGGCCGACTGGTTGATCTGGTCGAAGATCACCATCTCGCTGCACAACGCCGACTCCTGGCGATTGAAGTGCAGCCGGACCGGCTTGCCCCGCTTCACCACGATCACGTCGGGGTCGTAGCCCCCCTTGACCTTGATCACCGCTTCCTGCACGCCGCCAGCCTCGGCGACCTGTACCCCCTCCTTACGGTAGAGCCAGAAGTACCAGACAATCCAGGCGATGGCCGCCAGCCCCGCCAGGTTGATGATGAATTGCGTGATGCTCATGCCCTCACCTCCTGAACCCTCGCCCCGACGGGCTGAGAGAAGCTCTTGGCTTTGAAGAACCGCAGCCGGTTGGCGTTCGAGACCACTGTGACGCTGGAGGCGGCCATCGCCGCCCCCGCCAGGATGGGCGAGAGCAGGAGGCCGAAGAAGGGGTAGAGCACCCCTGCAGCGATAGGAATGCCCAGCGTGTTGTAAATAAAGGCCCCGAACAGGCTCTGCCTGGCGTTGCGCATGGTCGCCCGGGAGACCTCGATGGCGTAGGCCACCCCCTTGAGGCTGCCGCTCATCAGCGTGATGTCGGCCGCTTCGATGGCGACGTCGGTGCCGGTGCCAATGGCGAAGCCCACGTCGGCCTCGACCAGGGCCGGGGCGTCGTTGATGCCATCGCCGACCATGCCCACCTTGTTGCCACCGGCTTTCAGCAAGTGCACCTGCTCCGCCTTGTCCTCGGGCAGCACCTCGGCCAGCACTCGCCGGAGCCCGACCTGGCGGGCAATGGCCTGGGCAGTGCGCTCGTTGTCGCCGGTGAGCATGATGACTTCCAGCCCCATCTGTTGCATGACGCGGATGGCTTGAACGGAGTCTTCCTTGACGGTGTCGGCCACCGCGACCACCCCGGCCACACGGCCGTCCACCGCGACGTACATGGCGGTCTTGCCTTCGCCCTGCAGGCGCTGAACCTCCGCGTCGATGGCCGTAGTCTCGATGCCTTCGCGCTGCATTAGCTTGCCGTTGCCCACCAGCACCCGCTGGCCCGCCACCTCGGCTTCCACCCCGTGGCCGGGGATGGCGTTGAACGCGCTCGGTTCACCGGGCTCAAGTCCCTGGTGGCGAGCGCCTTCCACGATGGCCTGGGCCAGCGGGTGCTCTGACGGGCGATCCGCGCTGGCGGCCAGCCACAGCAACTGTTGGCTGATGGCTGATGGCTGATAGCTGATAGCAGTTGGTCCATTCGCTACTCGCCATCGGCCATCGGCTATCGGCCATCGGCTATCGGCTATGACGTCGGTCAGCTCGGGCTTGCCCTTGGTGATGGTCCCCGTCTTGTCGAGGACGACCGTCTTGAGCTGGGAGGCCATCTGCAGCGCCTCGCCATTGCGGATCAAGACGCCGTGCTCGGCCGCTTTGCCCACCCCGGCAACCAGGCTCATCGGCACCGCCATCCCGACCGCACACGGGCAGGCGATGATCAGCACCGTCACGGCGGTCACTACCGCAAAGGCCAGCGCCGGCCCTTCGGCTCCGCTCAGGGCAGGGCTGGGGCCGAAGCGCTGCTCTGAGCCTGTCGAAGAGTTGAACCAGGCCAGAAACGTGAGGATCGCCAGGATCATCACCGCCGGCACGAAGTACCCCGCGACCACGTCCACCAGCCGGGCAATAGGGGCTTTGCTGCCCATGGCATCCTGCACCAGCTTGACGATCTGCGCCAAGGCCGTGTCCTTGCCCACTTTAGTGGCGCGGAACTTGAAGCTGCCCGTGGTGTTCACCGTCGCGCCGATGACCTCGTCGCCCGGGTTCTTGTCCACGGGCAGGCTCTCGCCGGTGATCATCGACTCGTCCACCGCCGAGCGCCCTTCAACGAGGACGCCATCCACCGGGATTTTCTCGCCAGGCCGGACCACCACGACATCGCCCACTTCCACTTCCTCGACGGGAATCTCCACCTCAGTGCCGTCGCGCACCACGCGGGCGGTCCGGGCTTGCAGGCCGATCAGCTTGCGGATGGCCTGGCTAGTCTGCCCCTTGGCGCGCACCTCCAGCGCCTGGCCCAGCACCACCAGCGCGGTCACCACCGCGGTGACGTCGTAGAAGGGCTCCGCCGTGCCCGCGGGGAAGAGCTGTGGGAAGAGCAGGGCGACCGTGGAGTACACCCAGGCGGCGGCGGTGCCCAGGGCGATCAGGGTGTTCATGTCGGCGGCGTGGTGCTTGAAGGCCGACCAGGCCCCGGTGAAGAACTGCCGGCCGGAGTAGAACATCACCGGCAGTGTGACCACACCCGAGAGAATCCACAGCAGCCGGACGACGCCCTCCGAGACCTGCGGGGCGAACAGATAGGGGGCGTAGAGCCACGGGATGTTGGGATACGCCACCAGGAGCACGGGCACGGAGACCAGAGTGGCGAACCAGAACTTACGCATCAGGCTCCGGTACTCGCGCTGATGGGCTGCCGTCTCTTCGTCGGCGGACTCCGCTTCCTCAACCCGCTTGACGGTCTTATAGCCCGTGGATTCGATGGCCGCCTGGATGGCACCGAAATCCACCTGTTTGGGGACGTAGTTGATCACGGCCGTCGACGTGCCCGGACTCACCGTCGCCTGCACGATACCGGGCACCTGCCGGAGCGCCTCTTCGATGAACTGGACGCAGGAAGCGCAATGCAACCCTTCGATGTGCACCCGCAGCTCGGCCGCGCCCACGTCGTACCCTGCCTCACGGATGGTGCTGACGAGCTGCGGCAGCGTGATGCGGTCCGGGTCATAGACTACGTACACTTTGCCCAGGGCGAAGTTGACGTGCGCCTCCTGGACTCCGTCCACCGCGCGCAGCGTGTGCTCGATGGTCTGCACGCACGTCGCACAGTCCAGATTGACGATGGGGAGCTCGACCCGCACCGGCCCTTCGACTCTGTCCGGCACGCTGGTCGTGAGGGACGGGACCACCTGTTTTGCAGGGCCAGGTTCTTCACCGGCGGAGACCTGCACGTAGGCGTCAGGGTTCGCGTCGAACTGCCTGGCGCAGCCCTCGGAGCAGAAGAAGTACGTCTGCGCGCCGAATGTGCGCGTGGCTGCTGTCCGGGCGGATTCGACCAGCATCCCACACACCGGGTCGGCCACCCTGGCCTGAGTGGCCTCGACGACGAACCCGGCCTGACCTGGATTTCTTGCCATAGTGTACCTCCTCGCCAGCCATTGGTTAGCTGGCACTCGAAACATTCCTTATGGCTAAAGTATAGGCTCTCAACCTGAGATGGGACTGAGTCTTACCTGAGGATTCACTGAGAATCGGGAACGTCATGTCACGGCAATGTCTTCAGGTAAGCAAGCAGGTCATTCCATGCCTGGTCGGTCAGTCGCCAGCGCGGCATGGGCCAGGCCAGAGGCTTGCCTTCGGCGTCGATCCCCTGGGTGACCGCGCGCCGGATCAGCTCGTCCGTGTACGTCGGGCCGCGCATACCGTCTGGCTCCACCGTGCCGGCCGGGTCGGTGAGATTGTGGTAGGTGATGTCAGGGCTCACGAACATGGGGGTACGCAGGCCGTGGCCGTCCACCCCGTGGCAGTTGGCGCAGGACATGCGCATCATCATGCCGCCCGAGTAAGGAATCGGCTGCCCATTCGGATCGGTGCCCGTCCGATAAATCCACGCCCCTCTCTCGGCTGGCGCGCCGGCCGAAGGACCGGTGGCCAGGACCCCGGAGCTAAGCAGGGCCAGGCCGGCGATCCCGACAGCCAGGAGGGCTAGCCCGCTGAACAACAAGACTGTCCCTTTCATCGTTCCATCTGCTTGCTACTCAAGATCACGGCGCATCTGCTCGTACTGCTCGCGGGTGAGCTCCCCCCGGGCGTAGCGCTCCTTGAGGATGTCCAGGGCGCGGGGGCCGCTGCCTGTGGTCTCACGCGGCCCCACGTGCCGCAGTGCCCACACGACGACCAGTCCGATGCCAGCCAGGATGAGCACCCAGAAGATCATGGTGACCACGCCCAACCACGGGTTGGCCCCGACGCCCCAGCCGCCCCAGCCCCCCATCATCCAGGGTCCCATCATGCCGCCCATCATCATGCCACCCCACAGGAGCGGCAAGGCCACCAGCACCAGCACACCGATAGCCACCAGGATCACCACGTTTCGCGTCTGCTCAGTCATATCGTTTCCACCTTTCTCTAGTTATTGGGAGCGCCCTTATCAATTATAGGCCAAAATGACGATTTGTGTATCAGAAAACAACAGGCCATTTGGCGGTTTGTTGCCCCGCCAAGTTGTCGAGAGTTTAGACGCGCTGTCCGCCCGAGGGTGGAGATACTGACGACGTGGGTTGTCTGGAGCGATACCGGGCGATCTTGGCCCGTGCCGGTTCCTCAACGATTAACCGCCCCTGGTACATTCCGAAGGCGCAGGTGAACAGGAACTCGCCGCTCCGCGTCGGGATGAACTCGACCGGCGTGCGCTGGAAAGCGGGCAGCCGCACCTCGCCGTGGAAGTCGGAGAAGATCTCCTTCTCCGAGCAGGCATCATCTTCCAGGCGGTTGAAGTTCACGCGCAGTGGGATACCCCGCCGGACGAAGATGGCATCTGGGTGATACCCATTGCGCACGACTATCTCGATCTCCTGGACGCCATCGCGGCCTGGTCGCGCCCGGACGCGGCCCCGGCGCCGCCATAGAAGCCATATCGCCACCGCGGCCAGAGCGAGCATCAAGCCCAAGATCACTAGACTATTCATATCATACACTCCGTTTCCGGTTGCTTGCTTTTGGACCAAGTATAAGCTGGGAACCTTAAACGAATCTGAGTGCTAGCTGGGAAAAGGCTTAGAGATTGTGGCGTAAACCGAGAATATGCTGGATCACATGGGTAGCGGTGGGATGATGGGCGGCAGGGGCGGCTGCCACGGTGGAACGACCGACGGAACCACCGGGCCGGCAGGCCGGCGGCCCGGTGGAATGATAGGCGGCTTTAGTGTGGCTCCACAGGTTTCACGAGCGGCAACCTGACAGTGAATGTGCTCCCTTGCCCCGGCACACTGTCCACTTCGATCTGCCCCCCGTGCCGCTCGACAATCCATTTGGCGATGGACAATCCCAGCCCGGTACCCGCCTGGTCCCGGGCACGGGCTTTGTCAGCCCGGTAGAAACGCTCGAAGATATGGGGGAGGTCTTCAGGAGCGATGCCAATGCCGGTGTCGGCCACTTTCAGCACGGCCAGGCCCCCTTCGCGATTCAGGCTCAGCGCCACTTCGCCGCCGGGCGGGGTGTACTTCAGGGCATTGTCCACCAGGATCAACAACAACTGCTTCAGCCGGTCAGGGTCACCTTGTGTGGCCGCCTGGTCCAGGTCGCGAATGGCCAGCTTCACCCCACGGGCCAGCACTTTCGCTTCGTGGAAGACTTCCAGGAGCAGCCGGTCGAGCTCTACTTGCCGGAATTCCAGTACCTGGCCTGCATCGGCGCGGGCCAGGGCCAGCAGGTCGCTGGCCAGGCGGTTCATGCGACGTGCCTCACGTCCGATATGGGTCACGGCCTCGGCGCGCTCCTCATGTTGCATGTCCGGCTTGCGCTCCAGCAGCTCTACGTTGCCCAGGATGGCCGTCAGCGGCGCACGCAGCTCGTGGGAGGCATCGGCGACAAAGCGTTGCTGGGCGGTGTAGGCGGCGTCCAGGCTGGCAAGCATCTCATTAAAGGTGACTGCCAGTTGGCCCAACTCGTCGCGGCGGCCGGTCTCCGGCAGGCGACGCGAAAAGCCGCGCGAGAGGGCAATAGCCCGCGCGGTGCGGGTCATGACGGCGACCGGGCTAAGGGCTGCGCCCGCAATCGCCCAGCCGCCGGCGATGGCCGCCGCCAGGCCCACCAGGGCCAACCCGCCCAATACCAGCCGCAGGCGCATCATCGAGCGGTCGATTTGCTCCAGAGATGCGCCTGCCTCGACGAAGCCGACGACCTGGCCGTCACGGCGGATGGGCGCGGCGTAGAACCGGGTGCGACTGGAATTGGGGCCTTCGACGGCCGTGGCGAAGGCGCCCGCCTCACCCGGCGGGGGTGGGTTCCAACGGAGCACCGGTAATGGCCCCCAGCGAGGTAGTTCACTCGCCCCGGCGGCCAGCACTTGACGCGGATCCACTGCCGGCCGCTGCCCGGCGTTGGGCGAGGCGCGTATCACTCGCCCCTCAGCGTCGTACAGACGCAGGTAGATGTCGGGTGAAGTCAGCTCTCCAACGGGCGGCAATCCGACCTCGGCCAGCTCCTTCGGCTCGGCATCTGCAGTACGAAGTTCTACCAGGACGTGACCTACAGCCCCGACGAGCGTCCGATCCACGTCGTCGTAGTGACTCGTGCTATGGAAGGTATACGACAGGATAGCGACGGCAGCGACGATGATCCCGAGCAGCCCGGCGTACCACAGCGCCAGACGCATGCGAATAGACACTTTTCAACTCCCAACTCCCAAATCCCAAATCCCAAACTGATCATTGGGATTTGAGATTTGGGATTTGGTCATTCTTCGCGCAGGACGTAGCCAGCCCCGCGCACGGTCTGGATCAGGCGGGGCTCCCCGCCAGCTTCCAGCTTGTTACGTAAATAGCGGACGTAGACTTCCAGGATATTGTAGTTGCCCTCGAAGTCGTAGCCCCAGACGCGCTCCATCAGGGTGTCCCGCAGGAGCACCTGGCGCGGGTGCTGCATGAACTGGAGCAGCAAATCGTACTCGGTGGTCGTCAGCTCGATCGCGCGCTGACCCCGGCGCGCGGTCCGTGAGGCCGTGTCCAGGGTCAGATCGGCGAAGCGCAGCACCTCGTGCTGCTGGGGCGCGTGGCGCCGCAGGAGCGCGCGGACGCGGGCCAGTAACACCTCGAAGGTGAAGGGCTTGATCACGTAATCGTCGGCGCCGGTCTCCAGGCCGTGGACCTGGTCGGCGGCAGCGTCCCTGGCCGTCAGCAATAGGATGGGCAACTGTTCGTCGGCAGCGCGCAGGCGGCGGGTGACTTCCAGGCCGTCGATTCCAGGCATCATGATGTCCAGGATGACCAGGTCGGGCGGGCGCTCGCGAGCAGTAGCCAGGGCGGTCTGGCCGTCGGCGGCCACGTCCACGCTGTAGCCTTCGTAGCTCAGCCCGCGCTTGAGCAGGCTGGTAACTCCCGGGTCGTCATCGACGACGAGAATGCGCGGATTCATAATTATCAACCTCAAACAAACAGACTAAAGGGCCGCCAAACAATCGGGCGGCCCCGGCTTTCAACTGCTAAGCCAAACTCGGCATAATTATATGCCGCAACCGGCTGAAGTCAATTGGCACTTTCAAGGATTCAGGTTGTTGGAGAGTGAGGGCGAAGCAAACTGGCTATCGGTGCCTGAGGACCTCTCTCAAGGTGCGCGCGAATTGTATCAAAACCACGCTCCAGGTAAGGATAGGCCAGCCAGACCGTGCCCAGCCCAAAGATGAGCCCGGTCAGCAACCGCAGCCACCAATTGAACGACCCGATGGCGTCTCCGGCGTAGAACGCCGCCGGGAAGACATTCCCGGTCAGCGCCGCCAGCCAGGCATTAGTGTCCCGGAAGCCCCATCCCGTGAAGTCATTGATGGTGTGGCTCATTCCGTCGAAGAAGATGGGCGCGACCCACAAGGGGTACCAGCGCAGGCGCAGCGGCTGCAGCCGGTGCCGCACCAGGGCGAAGAGCAGCCCGCCCAGCAGGAACGCCCCGTACATCGACACCATCCGGTCCGACCAGGCGACCTTGTAGCCCATCTCCGGTGTGCCGATGAACTGGCGCAACGCCAGCCAGTTGCTGGCTGGGACTGGCCAGACGGCCTGGATCTCGGCTAGCGAATACATCGCCTGCGGCCCGAACAGGAAGTAGGACCGCTGCGGCAGTTGATGGCACAGGAAGCTGTAGACGAAATAGATCGCCCGGCCCGGGAACTCCCAACCCAGTCGCATGAAGACCGGCGCCAGCCAGGGCGGCGTCACCAATAGCGCGACTGCCAGATTGAGCACCAGCAGCCAGTACCGGGCGAAAGCCAGGACGAATTGATTAACTCGGAACTCGTAGGAACTCATCATCCTCCCTTTTGGATTGGTCGTGCCACGATGATCACCCGGTGCGTGTTGGTCCAATACGGCCAGCAACTGATGAGCGTCAGCCGCTCGTCCGGAGTCGGTTGCATCCACTGGGCGTTCTTGAGCCGCACTTCTAGCGGCATCCCCGCCTCGCGGACGATGTACTTCTCTTCCACTTTGTACGGGTAGGCGACATCAGCCACGTACACCGTCGCCAGGTCACCTGGCTTCAGCTCGGATAGGTCGCGGAAGACCTCACCCTGGATGTTGTTGTGCCCGGACATGACTACGTTGCTGCCGTTGCCCGGCAGCGCCGAGTTCTTGGCCCAGCCGACGGCATAGCCGGGAACGTCCCATTCCGTCGTCGTCTGGCCGTTTGCCCTGGTCACCTTCCAGCCCATCTCGAGCACTTTGGAGTCTACGTGGATGGCAGGGATGACGATACGCGTCGGCGGTGAGGTGGCCGGCAGCGGGCCTGCGTGCAGAATTCGCCGGGCTAGCCGAGAGGAAAGATTATCGTCGGGCGTAATCGACTTGAGTGGCAGCGTATCGGTCAGGCTGCCACTGAAAGTGAGATCGGCACCAGGCAGCCTTACCCCACCCGGAGTTGAGAAGTCGGGCAGGGTGGCCGGCGCTTCGGCTGTTATGGCCAGAACGATGCCCGTTCCTGGCTGGGGTGGGCCGAGATTAGCTTCGGCCCGCCACTGCAGGTAGAACTGGCCGAGGCCGGCCAGCAAGAGCACCGCCCCGAAGACAACACTGGCGCGTGCGATGATACGCAGAAATTTCATGCCTCGATCGTTCCTCTCTTCTCCTGGCAGCAGACTATCGTAAGACTGTTATTGCTAATTGTACGGTTGGTGGGCTGAACAGACAAGGGCCATTTGGCCTGTTTGGGCACCGCCGATCCGCCCCTATTGCTTTGCAACGCTCGCCGACCCGACGCGGCCGCGAGGGGTTTCCAATCGAAAGTTGTTCAGCAACCCGTATGATCGGCGCGGGTGAGCAGTCATCATGCGTAGAAACAGGCATCCGACTTCTGCAGCCGGGGGCCTCGGTCTCGGCCAAAGACTGCGGAGCGGGGCTGACAACGCCGGGGGACTCTATCCCTCACAATACACACTCTCCCGAAGGAGGAATCTCCAATAGAGAAGAAGCTGATCGTCTTGTTGGCCATCCTTGGGCTGTTGGTGGTAGGCGTCGGGCCTGTCGCCGCCCAGGGCGGCCCTGGTCACGGGGGCCCGGGCCATGGCGGACCTGGCCACGGCGGGTCGATGTATGGCGCCAGTCTGATGGGTACGGTGACTGCGGTAAACGTGGGGACTGGGAACCAGGGGAGCATCACCGTCAAGGTCTGGTCGGCGAGTCCCGCGTTGCGCACCTACATCGGCCAGGAGTTCACGTTTCAATTCACGGCCTCTACCGTCTTCCTTAAGCACATGACGTCCATCAGCCCGAATGACATCCTGGCTGGAGATAACGTGAGCGCCATGGGAACCTTGGGGAAGAACAATTCGTTCACCGCCCAGCGCGTGTCGGTCATGTCGAACCGCCACTAGGGCTGCCAATCTGGCCGCGTGGCGAGACCGGACCTCCCTGGTGTAGGAAGACCCCGCTCCAGGGATGAATAGAATAATCTCGCAAAGTCGCCAGTTAGCGCAGTCTGAGTAGGTAATTCATCCGCTACAAGCGAACCTCCCCGAGGGCATTTTTGCCTGTCGTTCGACCGACTGGATGGCGCTTGTATTCATTCAGTGCCTTCCTGGCTCAGATCACCCAAACAATCATCACCGCCCCCAGACCCACCATCGCTGCACCGTACCACAGACGAATGCTGCGGGCGTGCCCCCTTTCCCAACGCGCCCAGGCTTTGGCCGTCAATCGATTGCCGGCGAGCAACAGGATGATCACCAGCGGCAGGATAAACATGATATTGTACAGCACCAGGTAGACGATCCCCCATGCATAGGTGGTTTTGGCCGCCAGCAGCGTGATGATGGACACGTAGACCCCACCCGCGCAGGGGAAGGTGCATAGCCCCACCAGGAAGCCCATCAGCAGCGTCGCCGGGAGCGTCGCCTTCTTCAATAACTCGTTGGCTCGCTCGTGGGCGAAGCTCGGCATGTGCAGGTGGATCGGCAACTGCGGGAAGAAGTAGTCCTTCAGGTTGATCAAGCCCAGGACGATGACCAGGTACGCGCCGATGCGAGCGACGAAGTGGCTGTCGCTGAAGAGCGTCACCGCACGCAGCAAGCCCAGCCCGATGGCGAAGTACACGATGTAAATGACGCCGATGTACGCCCCGCCCAGGCCCAGGATGCGGGAGCGCGACTGGCGGATGGTGAACAGGAAGGCGATCAGCAGCAGGATCACCGCGAAGGCGCAGGGATTGATCCCGTCCAGCAGACCGGCGCTGAGCACCGTCGGCAGGAGCAACGCCAGATTGGCCTCGGCGATGCCGGCGGCTGCCTCACTCGCGGCCGGAGCAGCGGGCAGGCGCGCCAGCGCCTCATTCAGCGGCGTGCTGATGGGAAACGTCTCGACCTCGCTCCCGGCCCACAGGTCGTACTCCTTGGGTTCGCCATGCATTTCCCTTTGAGATACGGCTAATCTGGCTGGAATCTGGGGCAGGCTGAATGTCTGCTGGATCAATTCGCCCGGGACGTGGCCTTCGACGATGACCGTCGCGCTTTCCAGGGAGACGAAGGCATAGAGAAAGCTCGCCATCGTCCCCGGCAGCTCGACTTCCTGGGTCAGGCTGGCGAGAAGCTCGCGTCCGTCCGGCGTGGCGTAATCGTGAACCTCGAAATTGCTCTGATCCCAACCTTGTGCCCGCAACGCGGGCATCAGCGTGCCCTCTACGTAGGGCCCGCAGTCCGCTCAGCCAGGGCTGTAGAAGATATGGATCGGGGCCGTCAGAGTGGCCGCCTGAATATAGGTGTGACCTGCCAGGAGCAGAATCGCCAGCAGCAGGCCAGCAAAAAGAAGACGACGCACAATCGCGGTCCTTTCCAGAAAAAGGAACTCAGGGGAACTTGGAGGAGTAAGTTGCCTCAGTTCCCCTGAGTTCCTACGAATTCCCCTGAGTTCCCCTGAGTTTCGGTGTTTCGTTGAGCAAAGTGCAGCGCTACTTTCGTCCCCCTTCCAGGTGCGGATCGAACCGATAAATGTCCTCCCAGGAGGAGCGCTCGCTCGCGCATCCCCATGATCCCCAAGTGGCCTTGCGGGGCCAGCTCGTCCGGCATGTCGGGCATGGCAAAGCCACGGCCATTGTCCTCAATGGAGAGGGTCACCCGGTCGGGCGAGAAGATCAGGTGCAGGTTGACCTGGCTGGCCTGGGCGTGCCGGACGACGTTGCTCAGCGCTTCCTGGGCGACCCGGTAAAGGCACAGTTCCTGGATCGCGCTCAGGCGGCGCGGTACGCCAATGACCCGAAACGTCGTCCACAACCCGTCGCGGTTGATCCCGTTGGCCAAAGTCTCGATGGCCGGAACCAATCCCAGGTCCTCTAGGTAGGGCGGGCGCAAGTCGCGCGTGAAACGGCGGGCGCTATCGACCGTGGCGTTGGCCATCGTCCGCAGCTCGGTCAGCCAGGCATCCACCTGGCTGGGATCGCGCGCCAGGACCTTCTGGGCCAACCCCACGCGGTGCGCCAGGGCGACCAGCGATTGGACCGTCTCGTCGTGTAGCTCGCGGGCGATACGCTTGCGCTCCTCCTCCTGGGCCTGGGTGATGGCGACGATGTAGCTGTGCATTCCGCTCTGGTAAAGCTGGATTTGTTCGGCCATCTGGTTCAGGCTACGCCGCAGGTCCTCGATCTCACGCACGCCACCCACCGGCTTCTGGCTGGCGCTGAAGTCGCCCCAGGCCATGTGCTGAGCCTGGAGGCTGAGCAACTGGAGCGGGCGGATGATGTGCCGGACGCCAAAGTAGACTGCCAGGAGCGACAAGAGTGCGGCTACCAGCACGGTCAAGGGTGGGATGAGGGCATATTGCATCACCGGGGCGATGACGTCCCCCCAGGGCTCCTCGACGATCAGACCCCAACCGGCAGGTGGGATGGGCGCATAGCCGACGACCAGTTCCTCGCCGTTGGTTTCGCGGTGGAACGCTGCGCCCGATCTGCCCTGGCGCACCTCGGCGATGCCGTCGTGTTGCCCCAGGTCCCGGCCGACCTGACTCGCATCCGGGTGGTACACGATGCGCCCATCCCGGTCGACCAGGTAGATCGTCCGGCGCCGACCTGATTGCTCCCACGAGGATAAACCGCCGAGGCCGGCCTGGGCCAGCGTGGCCAGGCCGACTACGGCGCCGCCATTCGAGAGCGGCACGGCAAGCAGCACGGAACTGGCACCGGAGACCGGATCGGTAAATGGCGCAGAGATGGCCGGGGTCTGCGTTATCTGGACCTCGTCGAGGATGCCAGGGTTGGTAGTGACGGCTTCCCATACCACGGCAGACCAACCGCTGACCAGCCGGGCCTGGGCGTCCAATACAGCCACCTGGCCCAGGTCCTCGAAACCGGCGGGTGGCAGTCCACCGGCGCTATCGACTTGCCAGGCCAGGCGTTGCAGCAGGCTGAGCCCCGCGGTCAGCCCTTCGGAAAGCCGGGCCGCCGCTGTGCTCGCCAATTCGCTATCACGCTGCGCGACCAGGCTGCGCATGGATTGCTGGTGAGTGTAGATGCTGGTAAAGGAGATGGCGATGAGGATCAGGACCACCGGGAAGATGGTCCACAGGAGAATCTGGACGCGTAGACTGCTCAGCCAACGCCGAGATATAGTTCGCCATAACCTCAAGCCACGCGCATTTAGATTCACCAGACCTGACGGGTTTTGGAGCCCTGTCGGGTCTCCTTTGCTCGCAAGCATCAGAATCTCACTGGGGCCCGATGGCCGGCATGGCGATCCATCCGAGCTGGATAGCCCTCAAGACCGCCTCAGTCCGGGTCTCCACGCGTAGCTTGGTGAAGATGTTCGCCAGGTGACCCTGCACGGTCCGCTCGCTGATCCCTAGCTCGTAGCCGATGGCCCGGTTGGTCAGGCCGCGCGAGGCCAGGCGCAGCACCTCGATCTCCCGCTCGGTTGGCACGTCGTCCGTGCTCTCGGTCAAGAGCAGCCGGCCCGAGGCCAGCGCCTCGACCATGCGCTTCGACACGACCGGGTCCAGCGCCGATTCACCTCGCGCCGCGGCCCGCACCCCACGGATCAGCTCATCCACCTCCGCAGTTTTCAGCACGTAGCTGCTGGCGCCCGCCTGGAGCAGACTGAAGACGTAGGGATCGTCGTCGTAGGCGGTGAGGATGAGCACCTTGACCTCGGGAAATTGGGCCCGGATGCGCCGCGTGGCCTCGATGCCGGACACCTGGGGCATCTGGATGTCCAGCACGACGACGTCCGGCTGGTGTTCGGCCACGTAGGCGATGGCCTCCGCCCCGTCCGCCGCATCGGCGATCACCTCAATATCCCCTTCGGCCTCCAGGATATCACGGATGCCCTTGCGCACCACGGCGTGGTCATCGGCCAGGACCACTCTAATTTTCTCGCTCATCGCACACATCTATCTTTCCACTACCTCATCCTACGTTTACATCCACCTCATTAAACGTCAAACGTCAAACGTCAAACGTCAAACGTCAAACGTCAAACGTCAAACGTCAAGCGTCAAACGTGAAGTCATGACGTTTGACGTTTCAGTTTCACGTGCCCGGCATGTCGCCCGCAATAGCGAACCGCACCACCGGCGCCACTGGATCGTTGGTCCTGATCTCAACCAGGTGGCTGATCCGCCCCTCTGAAGCGTGCTTCTTCATTTCTGCAATGTCGTGGGTGACCGTCAGTTTCGTTTCTCCACCTGCGGGAACGACGTTGTCGCTGACCAGCGACCCCGTACACCCTCAAGTGCCCGACAGCTTCTCGATCTTCAGGTCCCGGTTGCCGGTGTTCTTGAGGGTGACCACGCTCTCGGTCTTGTTCTGGCCGGGTAGGGGCGTGCCGACGTCCAGGACATAGTTGGTCTTTTCCAGCTCAGGCAGTGCAATGTGTGGATGGTCGCCATCCGGCGCGTGGGCGGCCGCGGCTCGCTTGATGGCGGTGTTGTCTGCGGGCGGCTGCTGCCAGAAAGCCGGGTTCTGGACCTGGCCTTGGGCGGCTCCTGGTTGGGCAGCTCCAACTACCTGGCTCCTAATCTGCCCGGAGGGGCTCTGGGCACTTGCTGCTCCCGGCTTCTGTGATGCCCCCATGAAGAGACCGATGGCAAAGACTGCCACCATCCCTAAGGTGCCGAGCAGGACAAAGAAGGCGCGCTGGTCGATCTGGATGACCACGCTCGCCTCGCTGTTTACGGCTTGGTGTCTACTCATACCCCCCCCTAGTGGCAACTCGTCTTTTCCGGCAAGGCCTTGACCGTCTCGCCGCTTTCGGCTGCGGCCATCTCGGCAGTGGCTCTGGTGGGCAACTCGTGGCTGTGGCTGTGTCCCCCGCCGCTCATCATGCCACGCATCATGAGGAGGTGGACCAGCGGACAGAGCAGGATCAGTCCATAGAACAGCACGCTGCTGGCCGGAATGCCCAGGATGAAGATCGCTGTCAAGATGGCTGCCGGGATTACGCAACACAGCACCATGATCAGCAGGTGCATATTGATTCTCTTGGTCAAGCGAGAATCCATATCTGATGACCCTCCTTTGGGGTAGCGAAGGGCCAACCCCTTCGCTACCCCGCTACTGCCCTCCCGCAGGGTTAACCTGGGGCAGATGCTGCGGGCGGGTCTTGGGTTAAATATTGGGCATCACCCGCAGGTCGAAGTGGGCCGTGGTGTCCCGGCCATCGCTGGTAAGGATGACCTCTACTGTCCACTCCCCGACACTGGAGAGGCGGGCGATGGCCTGGTAGGTTCCGGCCGAGAGCGCCTGTCCCTCGGCCACCGCGGCTTCAGCATCCTTTTTCGCGTACTTGAAGACGGCCTTGTCGACTGTAACCGGCCGGCCGGCAGAGTCCGTCAGCCGGACCGTCAACGGAATGCCGCCGGTCTTCGGTGGGTCCGGCTGGGTGGTCAGGACCGCCGTCACCTCGCCCACCGAGGGTAAGCTCACCTTGACGGTACGCGACGGCTCCCGGTTCAACTGATAATAGAAGCTGCCGGAGATGAAGACGAACAAGAACAGGAGGCCGAGTAGCCCAAACCTTTTTTCCATACGCGAGGTCTTCCCCCGTCACTGGATCGAGCT
>JBBITV010000010.1:5024-21610 GCA_037440585.1 Chloroflexota bacterium | reverse complement strand
TATCGCCTCCCAAACGGACTATACTACGCCCTGGCGCCTGCCCACTGGGTCTTCTTCACACCGCTCCTTGCCCTGCTGATCCCCATTGGGCTCTGGGTGCTGGCGCGGCGCCGCGCGTGGATGGCCCTGGCCCTGGTGGCCGGCTGGCCCGCGGTCGTCTACGGGTTCCATGCCGGCGCCCCGTGGCAAAACTTCCGTTTTACTCTAGCCTACCTCCCGCCGATGGCGATCCTGGCCGCTTCAAGTTTCGAGTTTCGAGTTTCGGGTTTCGAGTTGCGTGGATGGGTATCAAAACTCGAAACTCGAAACCTCAAACTCGAAACAGTTTTCGTCGTGGGCCTCCTGGTGATGGTTGTCGCTGGTGCGCGGCTATGCCAGGAATTTATCATCCGAAAGGACGACGACCTCCAAGCGGTCCGGTGGGTCGAAGCGCGGGTGCCGGCCGGCTCAACACTGCTGGCGTTCAACCTGACGCTGACGTTCCAGCACTACAGCCAGCTCGAAACTCGCGAGTTGTTCGAACAGACACCTGCCGACCTCCAGGCGCTCGTGGCGACCGGCCGCCCGGCGTATCTCCTGGTCGATCTCCGCAGTGTGGAAACCCAGTGGCACGACCGTTCGCCCGGACAGAACTATCGCTGGCTCCGCGCCGGCCCCGGCCTGGTTCCGTTAGGAGAGCGCAACGGCTATACCCTTTTTCGCGTGGGATCGGCAACCCTTCACGGCGCATTGAAAACAGGACGCGGATGGCCGCGGACGAACGCGGAGAAGAAAGGATATCCGCGTTTGTCCGCGTTTGTTCGCGTCCCATTTGCACCACCGGAACACTTACTGGGAGCGGGCAGTTGAAGATCGGCCTGATTGTGCCGGGCTTTAGTGCAAGCGAGGCCGATTGGTGCATCCCGGCACTCCTCGACCTGGTCCGCTGCCTGGCAACCAGCGCCGAGGTCCACGTCTTTGCCTTGCGCTACCCTTACCGCACGGGAACCTATCCCGTCTACGGTGCCCAGGTCTACGCTTTCGGCGGGGCGACAGGCCGGGCCGTGCGCAGCGCCGCCGTCTGGGGGCGGGCCTGGCGAGCGATTGCCGCCGAGCATAGCGCCCAGCCGTTCCAGGTCATCCATGCCTTCTGGGCCAACGAGGCCGGGCTGGTGGCCGTCGCGGCCGGGCGGATGCTACGGGTTCCGGCGACGGTGAGCCTGGCCGGCGGCGAGCTAGTCGGCTTCCGCGACATCGGGTACGGGGGGCAACTGACGGCCGTGGAGCGACTCAAGACCCGCTTCGCACTCGCCTCGGCCAGGCGCGTGACGGCCGGCTCGGCTTGCCTGCTCGCCCTGGCCCGGTGCCATCTCCCGGCCTCACACCACACCCGGCTCCGGCGCCTGCCGCTGGGCGTGGACACCGGGCGCTTCCCTTACCGTCCGCTCTCCGTCCGCCCGGCGGATGAGCGATTGCGTTTGATCCACGTGGCGAACCTGATCCCGGTCAAGGACCAAGCCACGTTGCTACACGCCCTCGCCCAGGCCAGGCAAACGGGCCTCGACGCGACGCTCGACGTGGCGGGCGATGGCCCTTGCCGGCCAACCCTCCAGGACCTGGCCAACAAGCTCGGGTTGGCTGGCGCAATCCACTGGCATGGCCCGGTTGCCCACGACGCTCTGCCTGCCCTCTATTCTGCCGCCGACGCCTTAATCTTAAGTTCACGCCACGAAGCCCAGGGCATGGCTGTGCTGGAGGCGGCGGCGACGGGCCGGCCTATCGCCGGTACAGCTGTAGGTGTAACGCCCGAGCTAGCGCCAGCGGCAATTCCCGTACCGGTGGGCGATGTGGCCGCCTTGGCCAAGGCTATCGCGATTTTAGCAGAGCCGGGCCGGATAGAGGTGATGGGACTTGCGGCGCGCGAGCGGGTGGAGGCGGAGTATCGGCTCGAACAGACTACAGAGTGCTTTGTCTCGATGTGGGAGGAAGCAGTTGCTGATGATGCGAGCTGAATGCTCCGTTCGGACCAATCCAGTTCGATTGCTGTAACGTATCCTTCATAGAGTACATGTCTGGGGCTAGAATGATGGTGGCTTCCGCTTCGGTTCGACCTGAAACTTATGCCCGGCCTGCGATCTCACGCCTGGTGTACCGTGCTGTCCTGCTGCTGGCGCTACTGCTGCCGTTTGAAGTCGTCACCCGGCTGGTACGGGTAGGTAGTCTTAGCCAGTTCACCAACCTTGAAATTACGGCCGCCCTCGTCGGCCTGGCATGGGTGCTCACTTTGCTAGCTGAGCGCCGCCTGCCCAGAATCGACCGGCACCTGGCCTTGCCAGGACTGGCGTTCCTGTTAGTGTGTGGCCTGTCGGCTCTGATGGCGCCTGGCGCGCGCCTGGACGCGCTACGCTTTACGGCCCGGATGGCCGCTGGCTTCGTCATCTTCGTGCTCGTCGCCGACGTCATCGATAGCCGTGAACGCGCAACAGCCCTGATGAAGGTGCTGGCTGCCAGCGGGGTGATCGTGGCCGGTCTTGGGCTGTTAGAGTACCTGGAGGTGCCACCAGTCCTGGCGTTCCTCTCGCTCTTCAAAGCCCACCCTACCCAGGTGGGCGGCTTCCTGCGAGTTAGCTCCTCGCTCATGTATGCGACGATCACTTCCATGTATTTGGAACTGACCCTGCCACTCCTCGTCGCCTGGCTCATGTCGTCGCTCGGTAAGAGCCGCCGGTTGGGGGAGCGTGTGGAGGTAATGTATCCGCGTGCGGCACCTCTGACGCTCTACCTGGGCGTCGTGTTGGTGCTGGAGGCGATCATTCTGACTTTTACCCGTGCCGGACTGATCGCCGTCGCCGCCGGTCTGGCGATGATGGCCCTGCGGTGGAGCCGGCGGCACGGTGTGGACGGCGCGGTGCGGGGGATGGGCGTGGCCAGCGCCAGCTTTGGGGTACTGTTGATCCTGGCGGCGCTGACCGCCCCCGCTCTCGGCCTGCGCCTGGTTTCTGAGAGTGATGCGAGCTGGTATCGCGCCAGATATCAGATGCTCCAGGTGCCCACGCTGACAGCCGGGGAGGTTACAACGGTCGAGGTCGAGCTGACCAACGCCGGGCAACGCTCGTGGCCGGCGGCCGGCCAACATGCTTTTACTTTGTCGTACCATTGGTTAACAGCCGACGGCAAGGAAACGATCGTGTTCGAAGGACTGCGGACTCAGTTGCCTTACGAGATCCAGCCGGGTGATACTGTGCGTCTGCAAGCCCGTCTTCGAGCCCCATCCAAAAGCGGCACCTATCGACTTGCCTGGGACATGGTACAGGAGAGGACCACCTGGTTCAGCGCCAAGGGCTCGCTTGCTTCAGCTATCCCGGTCCAGGTTCTACCCGGGATGGCTACGACGAGCCAACCGGAAGGAGAGCCGTTCGCCTTCGAACCGGTCGAGTTGCCGCCTAACCGTCTGACCTTATGGAGGGTGGCGGCGAAGATGTTCTTGGATCGGCCCGTGTTAGGAGTCGGGCCGGACAACTTCCGCCAGCTCTACGGCCAGTACACCGGCGAGCAGATATGGAATCGAGCAATTCACGCTAACAACCTGTACTTCGAGATATTAGCCGATCTCGGCATCGTCGGCGGTGGAGTGTTCTTCTGGTTGATGATCAGCCTGGGGCGAGCCTTGCACGCCGCCTTCCACCAGGCGCGGCGCGACCCCTTCGAGCCGTGGGTACTGGGATTGATCGGCAGTCTGACGGCATTCCTGGTGCACGGGCTGCTCGACTATTTCCTGGAGTTCACGTCGATCTATCTCGTGTTCTGGATGATCCTGGCACTGGTGACAGTGTCGACCCAGATTGCTGGAGGGGCACATGCGGATCGGCTATGATGTAACGAGCCTTCGAGGTCCCAAGACGGGCGTTGGCTATTATACCCAGCACCTTTTGATCCATTTGCTGGAAGTGGGTGCTGAGAACGAATATCTTCTCCTCTCGAATTGGCCGCCAGAGAACGGGCTGGTCGGGTTGAACGGTTTCCAGGTGCCCACGCGCTACCGGTTCCCGATTCGGAGTATCTGGATGCAGCTCTTCCTCCCCCTGGCCTTGCGTACCTGCACACCAGATATCTGCCATTTCACGAACTTCGTCGCTCCATTGGCCGGCAATGTGCCCTACGTGGTGACCATCCACGACATGACGCTATCGCTTTTCCCCCAGTTCCATTCCTGGCGCAAACACCTGGTCATCCGGCCCCTGTTGCCGGCCGTCACACGCAAGGCCCAGGCGATCATCGCCGTCTCCGAAAGCGCCCGCCGCGATATTGTACGGCTACTCAAGGTACCCGAAACCAAGGTGCGGGTGATCCACGAGGCCGCCGCCCCAGCTTTCCGCCCGCTCTGCGCCGAGGAACTCACGCCGATTATCACCCGGTATCACCTCGATCCATCCCGGCGCTACATCCTCTACGTGGGGACCATCGAGCCACGTAAGAACCTGGTCCGGCTGATCGACGCCTTGCACCAGATCCATTGCCAGGGACTGCCGGTGGACCTGCTGGTCGTGGGCAGCCGGGGCCTGAAAGCGGACGACGTCTTCCGGCGGGTTGAGGAGCATGGATTGGAGCGCCATGTCCGGTTCGTCGGGTACGTGCCACTGGATGACCTGGTGGGTCTCTACAATGCGAGCCACGTCCTGGCCTTCCCTTCAGTATACGAATGCTTCGGTCTGCCGGTCGTTGAAGCGATGGCGTGTGGGCTGCCCGTAGTGACCTCGCGAACCTCGTCTTTTCTGGAAATTGTGGACGACGCGGCATTAATGGTGGATCCGATGTCGACAGAAGAGATTGCTGCCGCTATACGTTGTGTCCTGGTCGACCCGGAGCTGGCCCTCTGCTTACGCGAGCGAGGCATCCAGCGCACGGCCAACTTCTCATGGGCTCGTGCCGCCCGGTCGACCCTGGATCTGTACCGTGAGGTGGTGAATCAAGGCGTGCGCGAGGCGTGAAACGTGAAGAAATTGTCACAACAAGCTTGGGTTGTATCGGGGGTGCTGGTATTGGCGATGTTCCTTGGACCGAGCCTGGTGGGCGCTGTTTACCTGAACCTTGCCAGTATTGAGATCACCCGCGGATATGTGGGGCGTAGTGCGGTCATGCGTAGCGCGCCTTCCGCAATAGGCTTCGGGGATCTGCCGCGTGCCCTTCGTTTGGCTGGCTCCGCGCTTGAGCTGAATCATGCCAATTCGGCGGCGTGGCGCCAGATGGGCCGGGCACTGCCTCTCAGTGGCAGGCTTTTGGATGCAGAGGTTGCCTTTCATCGGGCGGCTCAGACGAACCCGGATGACGTCATTGCCGGGGATGCCCTCGCGGAGTTACACGTAACGCTGGGACGGCCTGATCAGGCTCTGGGGGAGTGGCGAAGGTTGCGCGCGGCATCTCGGCTCGTTGCGCTGGGCAAAAGCCTATCTGAACAGGACCGCTGGACAGAGGCCGTCGATGCATACCGGGGGGCGATAGAGGTAGTACCCGGCTACGTGGATGCCTACTACCCGTTGGGGTGGGCACTCTATCAGCATTTCGGTGATGCACCCGGTGCTCTGTCCACATTCCTGACCGCGCGTGACGTGGCTCCCCGCAGCCCGTGGCCATACGTCAACATCGGCGACCTGTACATGGCGCGTGGCTGGACCGAAGAAGCGATTAGATGGTACACGCGAGCGATTGAGGTAGCGCCACGTGAACCCGGCCTCGATGCCAAGCTGACCTGGGCCATCACTATTTACCGTGACGAGATGCTGTCTGCACACTCGTGGACCGGTGCTGAATGTTTCTAATTTGACCCACTGCGGCATAACTCCTATAATAAGCCCCGAAGTCGCGACTCGCCTCCCGCAAACTCGCCGGAGATCAATCTCCGGGCTCCCAAGCGGCGCTGGATCAATCCAGCTTGTCGGCGGCACGAGCCCTTTCTGCCCAGGCAGGACGGCACTTCAGGCGATCCAAGGAGGTTAAGACCCTATGCGTTTCCCATCCGATGAATGGATCAAGGCTCTTCACGAAGAGATTAACCGCAGCCAGGCCTACGCCGAAGCGGCGAAGAACTGGGAAGGTGACTTCTACTTCGTCGTCAAGCCAGCCCAGCCCGGCGCGGAGCCTACGTATCTCTACATGGATCTCTGGCACGGCCAGTGCCGCGAAGCGTTCCTCGCCACCGATCCTGCCGCCAAGAAGCTTGCCTTTGTCATGTCCGCCACCCTGCCCATCTGGCGCAAAGTAATCACCAAACAGCTCGATCCTATTCAGGGCCTGCTCACCCGCCAGATTCAGCTCCAGGGCAATATGGTCATGATCATGAAGAACGTGAAGGCTGCTCAGGAGTTGGTGGAGTGTTGTACCCACGTTCCGGTGGAGTTTTCTGAATAAACAGATGCACCACGGAGGTTCCCATGTGGTATTTCCGAAGCCCAGAGATCGCCTTTGGCGAGGATGCCTTGAGCCGGCTCGATCACCTTACTGGCAAGCGCGCTTTTATCGTCACCGACCCGATCATTGCCCGATTGGGGTTTGCGGAAAGGGTGCGGGAGAAGTTGCAGGCCATAGGAATCGAAAGCGCCGTCTTCGCCGAGGTTGAACCGGAGCCTTCACTGCAAACGGTGCGCCGGGGCGCAGAGGCAATGCTGGCTTATGGGCCGGAGTGGATCATCGGTCTGGGCGGTGGGTCTAGCATGGACGCGGCCCAGGCCATGTGGATCCTCTATGAGCGTCCGGACCTGTCCCCGGACGCTATCAATCCCTTCGATATTCTGGGTCTGCGCCAGAAGGCGCGGTTGATCTGTATCCCCACTACCGCCGGTACTGGCGCCGACGTCACAGCCGGCGCAGTGCTGACAGATACCGAAGAGAAGCGCAAACTTGAGGTGGGCTCGCTCGAGGCTACGCCCGACCTGTCTATCGTAGACCCGCAGTTTACGACTCACCTGCCGCGCCAGGTCACCGCCGACACAGGCATAGACGTGCTCACGCACTCGGTAGAGGGGTACACCAGTACCTGGGCCAACGACTTTTCCGACGGTCTATGCTTGCAGGCCACACGCATGGTTTTCACCTACTTGCCCCGTGCAGTGGAGCATGGCGCAGCAGACATGGAGGCGCGGGAGAAGATGGCCAATGCGGCCACCATTGCCGGGTTGGGCATGGGCAACAGCCATATCGCCCTGGCCCATGCGCTGGGACACAGCGCTGGCGCGCTATTCCACATTCCCCACGGGAGGATCACGGGGCTATTCTTACCTTACACAATCGAGTATACGGCTAACGCTGGAGCAGGCCGATACCTGGACCTGGCCCACATTCTAAAGTTGCCGGCCACAAACGAGACCCAGGCGGCTGCGAGCCTGGCCGCAGCCATCCGCGACCTGATGCGGCGCATTGGCCAGCCCCTGAGCTTGCAGGCTGCCGGGGTGGCCCGCGAGAACTTCGAAGCCAATCTGGAACCACTCTGTGACCGTGCGGCGATGGATGTCTCCCTTGTGACCTCCCGGCGTGTCCCCGGCGGCGAAGACCTGAAGCGCCTGTTCGAGTACGCCTACGCGGGGCGGCCGATCGATTTTTAGAGTCTATAGAATTGAGTGGTACTTTCGGTCGAAGTCTCGCCCTGGCGGTAACGTTGCTCGCCTTTGCGCTGCGGGTCTACCGCCTGACCGCCCAGAGCTTGTGGTTCGACGAAGGCTGGAGCGTCTACCTGGCGCGCCAGCCGGTGGCCGACGCTCTCCCGCTGATTGCCAGCCAGGGCCACACTCACCCACCGGGCTATTACCTGCTCCTGCACGCCTGGACGCTCGTGGCCGGTACCAGCGAGTTTGCCGTCCGGTTTCTGTCGGTCGCCACGGGCGTGCTGCTGGTTGCAGGCGCCTATGCGCTGATACGCCGCTGGTTCGGCGCGCTGGCGGCTCTCCTGGCGGCCGGGATCCTCACATTCTCGCCGGTGCATGTGACCTACAGCCAGGAGACGCGCATGTATGCGCTCCTGGCGCTGGAGTACCTGGCGCTCCTGGCCCTGACCTGCATTGCGCTCCAGGGTAAGCCGAACTGGCGTCATTGGCTGGCGCTACTCGTCGCCGAGGTGGCGGCGCTGTACACGCACTACTTTGCGGGCGTGTTGTTGATTTATCTGAATGCCTTTGTAGTTCTCAGTACGGCGGGCTTGAAGCCCGCCGTTGCCTGGAGGCGAGCAACGGACATGGCGGGCTTCAAGCTCGCCCTACTGAAGCCCTGGGTGGCCACTCAGGTCCTGGCTCTGGTCGCCTTCCTTCCCTGGTTGGGCGTGGCGCTGCGGCAGACGTCGGAACACGTGCCGCGCGATGTCCAGCCTCCCGGCCTGGCCGAGTTTCTGGCCCAAACCTGGCACTTCTTCAATGCAGGCAGCCTGGGCCCCATCGGCCACGATGCACTTCTGACGGGTCTGTCCACCTCGCTCGGGGTGGTAACCGCAGCCGCTCTTCTGCTGAGTGCGGCTGGCGACCATTCAAAATCCAAAAACCAAAATCTAAAATCTAAAATCGAGTCGGCGGTCATCCTGGCTGCCCACGGCCTGGTCCCGCTGGCGGCGCTCTTCGTGATCGCGCAGTTGCGCCCAGGGGTGCATCCGCGCTATGTGATAATGCTGTCTGTCCCACTCTTCCTGGCTCTGGCCTGCAGCCTGGCACGGATGCTAGAATCGCAATGGACGGTCTGGCGCATGGTCGCAGCCGGAGTTGGCGTGCTCTTGCTGGCGACGTTCGGCGCCGGGCTAAACGTGGCCTATTTCGACGGCCGCTATTTCCGGGACGACGTCCGCGGCCTGGCCCGCTTCCTGGAAGAAACTGCGACCGCGGACGACCTGGTGCTCTTTGATTACGATGACTATGCTTTTCGCTACTACGATCGTGGACCGGCCTCGGTTGCCTACCTCTCCGCGGCTGGCGATAGCGCGGCCATCGCGGCAGAGCTCGCCAGGTTGACCGCCGGGAAGGGGCGGGTCTTCCGCATTGCATGGACGCAGGGCCAGTCTGACTACCGTGGCCTGTTCCCCTTCCTGTTGGAGCGGGCAGGTCGCCTGGAGGATCGCCGGGACTTTACCGGGCTGAGTTTATTTCAGTATGCCCTGGAGCGAAGCGTGGATCTGCCGCCCATCGCGCTGGCCAGCGCCGACTTCGGCGCGGTCCGCCTGGCAGGCGCCTACGCCGAAGATGGCGCACCCGCCGATAACGCGGTCGCCATTGGCCTGAGGTGGGTGCTGCCGGCGCCGACGGACCGGCGGCTGAAGGCCGCGGTGCGCCTGGTCGATCCGCTGGGCAATATCCTGGCGCGGGCGGACGTTTTCCTGCTAGATGCGGCCGGCTGGGGCACACCTGCCTGGCTCGCCGGCGAGGACGTTACTCACTATGTGATCTTGCCGCTGCCGCGCGGCACCCCCCCACTCGACTACGCTCTGCGTCTGGGCGTCTACGACACCACCGATCCGGGCGGGCTCGACGTGCTGGACGCGGCCGGCGCGCCGCAGGGGCGCGAGGTCAGCCTGGGCCGTGTTCGCCTGTCGCCGCCGGCCGGATACGGCGCCGATCCGTATCGTATCGCCGGGGACTTGGCGCTGCAGCCCGTCGATGCAACGCTGGCGCCGGGCCTGGTCCTGGACGCTTACGCCATAACCCGGGAGCAGGTCAATCCGGGCGAGAAGCTCGAGGTGATCCTGCGTTGGCGTGCCGGACAGATGCCTCTGCCGGTGTACCGGCCGCGCCTGCGCCTGATCCGGGATGGCGCGGTGATCGTCGAGGCGGTCGCAGCGCCGGGTTACGGCCGTTATCCGACCACGGCCTGGTCAGCAGGCGAGATCGTCCTGGACTGGCGCGAGCTGCGCATCCCGGCGGAGGTGGCCCCCGGCCCGGCCCGGCCGGAACTGGTCGTGGATGGCGGGCAGGCCGTTTCCCTGGCCGAGGTATCGATCGCCGCATCGGAGCGCGTCTTCACTGTGCCACCCATGTCCTACACGCTGGGCCGGCGCTTCCCCGGCGTGGCTGAGCTGTTGGGATATGATGTGCAGCAGGAAAGCGGGGGAGCAGGGGAGCAGGAGGGCAGTAACGCGCAGTCGCGCGGCCCAGATTGGCTACAAGACGAATCTGATTCTGCCGCACGACTGCGCGTTAGAAGAGCTGTGCGACTTACGTTGTATTGGCGTGCCTTGGCGGGGGATTCCGGGGAGCGGCCGGCGTATACTGTGTTTACTCACATGCTGAACCCCGATGGGGTCCTGGTGGGGCAGCACGACGGGCCACCGGCTGAAGGCCGGCGGCCAACGACGAGCTGGGTTGTGGGCGAGGTGATTACGGATGTTCACGTGATGCAGTTCCGGGAGCCGGGCTACGCCGGTCCAGTGCTGATCGAGGTCGGGCTGTATGACCCGGTGACGGGGGTGCGGGTGCCGGCCGAGGATGGGCGCGATCAGATCGTGTTGCCGGTGCAGTTGATGATTGTGCCTTGAGTCCATTGTCAGAGGACACAAATCCTGATATAATCAGCCGCACCGACTGCCCATGACCACACGCACGCCGACTGCTGCCCGCATCACAGCCGGCTGGATCGGCGCGGTTCTGCTCGCGTTGTCCGCCGCCGGATTCGCTACCCTGGGCATCTTCGCCCGCTTTGCCTTTAGCGCGGGCGTAACACTACCAACCCTGCTTGCCTTGCGCTTCGGCGGCACGGCGTTCGTGCTCTGGGCCTACCTCTTCCTCACCGGAACCACCCCCCGTGTGCGGCGCAGGCGCGTGTGGGGCCTGCTGGGGATGGGCACCATCGGCTATGCCATTCAGGCCACGCTCTACTTGACTGCGGTCCAGTTGATCCCGGTAGCGGTGGTGGGGATGTTGTTGTACACTTACCCTGCCTACGTAGCGCTGTTGGCCTGGCGAATCGACGGTGATCAGCCGGACCGCCGGGTGCTGGCGGCGCTTGGCCTGGCTCTGACGGGGACGACCCTGACTGCCGGCAGCGCGAGCACGGTTGGAAATCCGGTCGGGATCGCGGTGATCCTGGTGTCAGCAGTTTGGTACGCCGGTTACATCGTCGTTGGGAACCGGATCGTAGCCGGGATTCCGCCACAGATAGCCACAGCTTACGTTGCCGCCGGGGCGACAGCCAGTTTCCTTCTCACAGGCGCCGCGCTCGGTCAGCTTGACCTGGCGTTCGGGCTGGACGGCTGGCTGCCCATCGCCGGGATCGTGCTCATTTCGACGGTTGTTCCCGTCGTCACGTTCTTCGCCGGCTTGCAGCACGTTGGACCGGCGCGGGCCGCGATTCTCTCGACGCTTGAGCCGGTGTTCACGGTCTTCCTGGCGATGATTGTGCTGGGAGAACAGGTCATGGTGGGACAGTGGCTTGGCGGCGGATTGATCGTTGCGGCGGTGTTGATCTTGCAGATGCCGCGGCGATAGGTATAGAACAAGACAATCCAATCCGGTGATTCGCGTTGGGCAGGTTGCGAGAATCTGGGTACCGTGATACAATGGCTGTGCGTCCAGCCGGGGTGGGCATGACCAGGCTGATGCTGCGGCGTCGAGCGCCCGAGAGATACTGATATGAAACGCTCCGCTGATTGGTCATACCAATGGATCCCGTATCTTACCGCCGGTTTCCTGTTTGGGGCAGCGGTGCTGCGTTCGCTGCTCATCTACCGGGACAGCTCGGCATTAAGCCAGGTGCTGGGAGTGCTGATGGCCTGGCTGGTCTTGTTCGCCAGCGAGCCGGCCATCTCCCGTCGGTGGGACAAGTATTTTCCGATCTACCTGGTCCTCCAGGCGAGCCTGGTCCTGGCACTCCTGTTCATCGCGAACGTGGATTATTTTGCAATCCTGTTCGCCATTCTCAGCTTGCAGATCATGCAGCGCTTTAACCCCAGGCCGGGTGCGGTCCGGATTGGACTGTTTACGCCATTGATGGCCTGGCCACTCATGAACAGCTTCGGCGCCACACGCGGGTTGGCCTTTGCCCTGATCTACACCGCCGCGAACGCCTTGCTGGCCACCTACGCCCTGGCTACCCGGCGTGCCCAGGCGGCGCGCGCCCAAAACCAGGCGCTGGTGCAGGAACTGCAAGTCACCAACCGCCAGTTGCAAGCCTATTCCAAACAACTGGAGCAACTGGCCGTGGCGCAGGAGCGCCATCGCCTGGTGCGCGAGCTGCACGATGCGGTGACGCAGACCATTTTCAGCATGACCCTCACCACGCAGTCGGCATTGCTGCTGCTGGATCGCGATCCCGGTCGGGTGGGGGCTCAACTGGATCGGTTGAACCAACTGGCCCGGAGCGCGCTCTCCGAAATGCAAACACTGATTTCCGAGCTGCGCCCGGAGCAGGTGGCCGAAGGCGCATTGATCGCTGCCCCGGCTGGATGGGATTGCCGCCACGCGCCAGGTCAAGGCGCTGGGCGCCCGTACGAAAGTGATTGCGCTGACCAGTTTTACCGAGGACGACAAGGTGTTCCCCGCCATCCAGGCCGGCGCGTCCAGCTACCTGCTCAAAGACGTCTCCCCCGACGACCTGGTGGAGGCTATCCGGGCCGTTCACCGGGGGGAAGCTCGACTGCACCCGGACATCGCACGCAAGTTGATGGAACAGGTCGCGCGGCAGACAAGCCCCGTCCGCGAGGCCCTGGCGGAGGATCTTACCGAACGCGAGCGCGAGGTCATTCGCCTGGTGGCCCAGGGATGCAGTAACCACGAGATCGCCCAGCAATTGGTCATCAGCGACAAGACGGTCAAGACCCACGTCAGCAATATCCTGGGCAAGCTAAACCTGGAAGATCGGACTCAACTAGCCATTTATGCCATCAAGCATGGCTTGGTTGAATCGCCTTAACTACCTATCCCAAAAGGGATTCCAGATGAATGATACTGTTGGCAAACCGTATGGGCGAAAGTGACGGTGGCGCACGAAGCCGGTAGGATCGCCAGACAAACCTGGCTTGTAGATAGGACGGCTCGGCTGGTGCCAGATCGCCGGAGATAAATTCTCCGGGCTACGAAGCAGCGCCAGGTCAACCTGGCTAGGAAGGCATGACAAGGCTCGTTGCTTGGGTGGACCACCCCAGGAACCGCCGCAAAGCTGGATTGATCCAGCGCGGCTTGGTAGCCCGGAGAATTCATCTCCGGCGGGCTTCGGCGACAAGTCACGCTGATTCAGCGCCAGTTAGCATACGGGCGAGCGCAAATCTTGTTGGAGCGAAATCCTGACCGGGTCAGGCCCCTACTGGAGCGACTGCAAGGACTGACACAGCATGCCCTGGCGGAAATGCGCGGCTTGATTACCCAATTGCGCCCCAAAAACGACTGACCCGGCCGGAATCAGCCACAGATGGTCACAGATACACACAGATGTTTTATCTGTGATCATCTGTGTGCATCTGTGGCTCAGAATCTAGCATGGTTGGGATGTTCCCGTTGACGTTCCAGGGTGACTGTGATATTATTTGATGCGACAGATCGTGTGCGATGCTGGCCGCAAAAGTGAGGAGACGCCAATGTTAAGATCGCGCAAGAAAACCTTCACCCCTTCCGAATATTTAGCGATGGAAGAGGTCGCTGAGTACAAAAGTGAGTACTACAATGGCCAGATCTTTGCCCTGGCGGGAGGAACTCCTGACCATAGCAAGATCGCATTGAAATTCGGGGCTGAACTACTTCGCCTCCTCGAACCCAGACCCTGTCATGTCTTTAACAGTGACATGCGCCTGCATGTCGAGCGCAGCGGCCTATACACTTATCCGGATGTGATGGTTATCTGTGGCAAGATCGAGCTGGCCAAGAGACGCAATGATACCGTGACCAACCCCCTGCTGCTCGTCGAAGTCTTGTCCGAAACTACTCGCGACTACGATCGCGGCGCCAGGTACAACTTCTACAAACAGATTCCCACGTTACGCGAATATGTGATGGTCGAATCCGAACACCCGCACGTCGAGTGTTATCGGCGTACCGGGGACGACCAGTGGTTGATTGAAATGTACGATGACCTGGACGCGACGATGCGGCTCGAATCCGTCGGGTGCGACATCACGCTGCGGCAGATTTACCACAAAGTGTCGTGGCTGAGCTGAACGACTGAACCAAATCGTCAAGTGAATCGCCAGACCCTAAAGGTCTTGGAGACCTTTGGGGTCTTTTTCATCGCCTAACGCCAGGCCACCGCAATATGAGCTGCCATTGAAATGGTCAGACCATCCCATGCCTGTAGGCTCGCAATATCGGTGCTATCTCCTGGCTAACAGCCTCGATCAGGGTTGCTCGCGCGCTGAGCTCTGCATACGCCGGCACCACCGATGCCGCGCCGAGCACGGTGAGTCGGGCGAAATGGTCAGCCGAGGCGAAACGGACTGGATGCACAATCAGGGTAACATTATATCGTCCTTCGGTAGCCCCCTCTAATTGCAACCTTCTTTGAGCAGGCAAGCTCTTACCTCCGTCCTACGACTTGCGATGTAGGGCAGTACACCTCCGGCAAGATAAAATAAATCCAACCTGGGGCCACGCAGAAATACCCCACCGGCCTGATGCGCTTTCGCGCCAGAACTGGTATGATAGGAGCGTAAAGATTTTCAGGAGGAACTCATGCTGACCCAGGACCCTTCTTCCCCAAATCGCCGCCTTCTACGGGTGCTGATCGTAGACGACATGCCGCAGGTGCGCCAGGACCTGCGCCTGCTGCTGGAGTTGGCCGCTGAGCTCGAAGTTACCGGCGAGGCCGCGAATGGCCTGGAAGCCGTCTCACAAGCCGAGACCCTGCGCCCGGACGCGGTGGTGATGGACCTGGAAATGCCGGTCATGGACGGCTACGAGGCGACCCGCCGCATCAAGGCCCTCTGCCCGGCCTGCCGGGTGGTCGCCCTGACCATCCACGCGGGCGAGGCGGAACGGCAGCAAGCACTGCAAGCTGGGATGGCGGACATTGTTATGAAAGGCGCGCCGCTGGAGGTGCTGCTACGGGCCATCTGGGCGGCAGCCGCGGATAGGGGGGCGCCGACAGGAGATTCGGCATGAACAACTACCTTACAAGGAGGTGCACGATGAAAACGGCATCGAAATGGAACGTGAGATGGATCCTTGGGGGAGCGCTGGCGCTGGCAGTTGTAGCGCTGCTGGCACTCGTGCTCGTTCCCCGGCTGCGGGGGCCTGAACCCGTCGCCACGCTGGCCTACTGGCCCACCCAGGGCTGGCGGAGCAGTACGCCGGAGGAACAAGGGATTGACTCGGCCAAACTGGCGGACGCGTTGCTGGCCATGCGGGAGCAGAACATCAACATCCACAGCTTGATGCTGATCCGCAATGGAATGGTGGTGACGGATGCGACCTTCTACCCGTATGACGGAAAGACGGTCCACGATGTGGCTTCCGTGACCAAGAGCATCATGACCACCCTGATCGCCATTGCCGCTGACCAGGGGAAGTTGCAGCTCGACCAGCCGATGCTGTCGTTCTTCCCCAATCGCGCTATCGCCAACCGCGATGCCCGCAAAGAGCGCATCTTTGTCTTCGAGTACGCCGGGATCACCAACAACGATCACTTCACGTTCCGGGTGCGCTTCGAGGGCGATCGCGTGGCGGTAGAAGGCCAGGAGACCGCGCATGAACTGGGGGTGAGGTTCGAGGGCCGGCTACAAACTCCATAAATCTGTTCGCGCGGGGAAGTACGGTCAGGAAGCCCTCGTGCCGTTCTTTGTGGTTCACCTGCCGGTGATCATCGTCATCGCCTACTTCGTCGTGCAGTGGAATGCCGGCCTTCTGCCCAAGCTACTGGTAGTTGTCCTCGGTGCATTTGCAATTTCTCTCGGACTCTACCAGTTTGTCATCAGGCGCGTTGGTCCACTGCGGGCCATGTTCGGGATGAAATCCAGGCGACTGGAGGCACAGGTCGGCGCGATGACTGGAGGTTAGAGTTTGGAGGCTTGCCCTGAGCCCAGCCGAAGGGTTGGATGTTGGAAGGATAAGACGACATGTCCACCTCCAAAGTGATCTTATTTGACAACAGGCAAGAACCGCCTATAATCTTTATAGGATTCCCCATCGCTCGCCTGCTTCTTCAGGAAACAAACGTCAGACTGGTCCTCGCCGGTCGAAGCCTGGAGAAGGCGGAGAAGACAGCCTCATTCTTCGCTCTGCCCAGAATGACATTGTCGAGGTAGATATAAAATGACAACTGAACCGCGTCGTCTAGTCCGCACCAGCCGTAGCGGCGTGGCCTTCCTGTTAGTTGTCATCGCTGGCTATGCCTCCCTGCTCAGTTCCATGCCACGCCCTTTCTCCTTGCCAGAAGTAGTCTTATTGATCATTCTAGGCGTGGTGTATACCACTATGGGCATCTATGGCTGGGCGTTTTGCGAGCGTGCCGGTTCACCGTCCGCCTATGCACTGTACTTCGCCATCCAGATTGCTCTGGGTGCCACAATCGTCCATCTGGGTCACAGTGTTGGCCTCATCGGACTGATCATGTTCCCTTTGGCTGCCCAGAGCTTAGTGTGCCGGTCACGGCGCTGGATGCTAGCTCTATGCGCCCTGATACTGGCAGCGCTGGTAGTGCCCTTGGGGTTACTCGGGAATTGG
>JBBITV010000010.1:0-5014 GCA_037440585.1 Chloroflexota bacterium | reverse complement strand
CTTCATGGCCTATCTGGCCGGCATCGTCTTCGTGGTCGTCTTTACCCAGGTTGCAGTGAGCGAACGAAGAACCCGCGCCGAAGTGGAGCGGCTGGCCGCCGAACTGGGCGAGGCCAACCGTAAGTTGCGCGAGTATGCGGTACAGGCGGAAGAACTGGCAACAGCCAAAGAGCGCAACCGCGTGGCCCGTGAAATCCATGACAGCCTCGGGCATTATCTCACCGTGATCAATGTGCAAATCGAAGCGGCGCGGGCTGTGATGCAGAGCGATCGTGAACGCGCCCTCGACGCGCTGAGCAAAGCACAGACACTCACCCAAGAAGGGCTGGCCGAGGTGCGCCGCTCGGTGGCCGCGCTGCGCGCCTCGCCAACGGAGAGCCGCCCGCTGCCGGAGGTCGTGGCGACGTTGGTGGACGAGTGCCGGGCATCCGGCATCCTCACCGAATCCCTTGTGACTGGCACCCCGCGCCCTCTCCCGCCGCAAGCCGAACTCACCCTCTATCGCGCCGCGCAGGAGGGGCTGACCAATGTGCGCAAGCACGCCCACGCCTCGCGCGCTGACCTCACCCTCGATTACAGTGACGCCGCCCGGGTGCGGCTGGTGGTGCAGGACAACGGTGTGGGGGGGAACGGATCCAGTGGTGGGTTCGGTTTGCTCGGTCTGCGGGAGCGGGTGCAGCTTCTGGGCGGCCAGGTGCGCACCCGCACGGCAGCCGGGCAGGGTTTTACCTTGGAGGTGGAGGTGCCGGGATAAAGGAGCAGAAGGACGGAGATGGACGTGATCGAGCTCACCTTTCCGGTGCGCTACGTGGAAACCGATGCGATGGGCGTGGTGCACCACAGCAATTACGTGGTCTGGTTTGAAGTAGCGCGCAGTGAATACAGGCGCCGCCACCCGGAGAATTATGCGGAGCTGGACCGGCAAGGAGTCTTCCTGCCCATCGCCGAACTGGAGGTTCGCTACCGGGCCCCGGCTCGCTACGGCGATGTCATCACTGTCCGCTCCTGGGTCGTCGAACTCAAGAGCCGTCGGGTGACTTTTGCCCATGAAGTGCGGCGGGCCAGTGACGGCCAGGTGCTGGCTGAGGGGGAGACAGTGCACATCTGCCTGGACCTGCAGAATGGGGCGTTGCGAGCCATCCCGCCCAAGGTGCGCGAGGGGCTGGTGCCTTACCTCATACAACCAGGGAAGCAGAAATGATGCCCATTCGGATACTGCTGGTGGACGACCAGTCCCTCTTCCGCGAAGGGCTGCGTACCCTGCTCTCGGTGCAACCCGACCTGGAAGTGGTGGGCGAGGCGGCCAACGGCGAAGAGGCCCTGCGGCTGGCAGCGACACTCCGCCCAGCGGTGGTGTTGATGGAGCTGCGCATGCCGGTGCTCGACGGGGTGGCGGCCACCCGCCGCCTGCACGCCGCCCAACCGGACTGTCGGGTGATCGCGCTGACCACCTTTGACGACGACGAGTACATCTTTGAAGGCTTGCGCGCCGGGGCGGTGGGCTATCTGTTGAAGGACACGCCTTCTGAGAAACTGGTGGAAGCCATCCGAGCGGTAGCCCGCGGTGAGTCCTTCCTCCAGCCCTCCATCGCTGCCAAGGTCGTGGCCGAATTTGCCCGCCTGGCCGATCAGGCGCCGGCGCGCCCACAAGCATTGGTTGAACCCCTCTCCGACCGTGAACTGGAGATCCTGCGCCTGGTCGCCGCTGGCGCCAGCAACAAAGAGATTGCCGCCCAACTGGTGATCACCGAAGGCACGGTCAAGAACCACCTCACCAACATCCTGGGCAAGCTAGGCGTGCGCGACCGGACGCAGGCAGCGCTCAAAGCCAAAGAACTGGGACTTGCGTGATGCGTGAAATGTGAGGCGCGATGTTCACGTTTCTTCGCTGATCCCCCTTTGCTCGTCGGGTGACGACGCCTGGGAGGCGTCGCCACGGGGTTTCCGGATAGGCTCTAAACTCAAACTTCTCCTCGCTGATCCCTCCTTGCCCGTCGAGTACCACCTTCACTCCCCTGCTGGCACCACCCATGATTCCAACCTCTAAAGTCATACTGCCAATTATGACGGTCATACCTGCAAATATGACCCCAGAATGTGACTACTGGCACATCACATCCTGCCCCAATAATGGTATGATAGCGGCAGAAATGAGCGAAGACAGCCGCTTACAGCAACAAGTCGGCGGCATCATGGCCCTGATCGGCGCGGCGCTGCTGGCTGCAGGAAGCAGTCGCCCATTACTGTGTTGTGCGAAATCAACCTGTTCCGTTAGTCCAACACAAGGAGGTGAGAAGCATGGCAAAGCTCACGAAAACCATCACCATCAATGCCCCGGCCGAAAAGATCTTTGGCTATATGACAGACCCGACCAATCTGCCAGAGATTTGGCCCAGCCTGGTGGAAGTCAGGGACGTGAAACAGTTGCCCGAAGGCGTCGGCAGCAGCTACCGGTGGGTGTACAAGATGGCTGGCATGCGCTTTGAAGGCACCACCGAAACCATTGAGTACGTGCCCAACCAGCGCACTGTCCTCAAGGACAGGGGTGGCATCGAGAGCACGCGGACGACGACGTTCGAACCACAGGACGGTGGGACGAAGGTGACCGCTGAGGTCGAATACACCGTACCCATTCCACTGCTAGGCAAGCTGGCCGAGGCCTTCATCCTCAGCCTGAACGAACGCGAGGCAGAGACCGTCCTGGCTAACCTGAAAGCCCGGATGGAAGCTTGAAGCCCCAACAAAGACAGGAGCTGACTTCGCACAACACCCGCCTGCCGCCCACCCGCGCTCTGATTCGAGAAGCGCGCCCCGGAACACGAGCACGGGTGGCGGCAGGCTCTAGCTTAAGCGAAGTTCCGTTAAGTGAGCCAATGGAAGATGTTGCAAGGCGTTCAATCCGATAAGGAAATCGGCTTGGAGTAGAAAAGCGGCGGAACTCCGTTTCACACGTGGCTGGCGGACACGCGTTTCCGCCTTCAGATTCAAAGGAGGGTAACATGGACGAGGCCAAGAAGGCGCTGGACAAGTGCATGGAGAACAAATGGCCGCCTCTCCCCTTACTAACGCAGTGAAAGGATCAAGGAGAAAGAGTATGCCCTCTTCCGTGATCGAGATCAACGGGCTGGTCAAGAAGTACGGCGACCGCGTGGCGGTCAATAATTTGAGCTTGTCCGTCCTGAAAGGGGAAATCTTCGGCCTGCTGGGGCCTAATGGCGCAGGCAAGACCACCACCATTTCCATCCTGGCCACCCTTTTGTCCCCCGATGGCGGCAAGGTGACCATCGGCGGCCACGACCTGGTCAAAGAGGCCAAAATGGTCAAGAACATCATCGGCCTGGTCCCCCAGGAACTGGCCCTTTACCCCACCCTCAGCGCCTGGGACAACCTGGCCTTCTTCGGCCGCATCTATGGCCTGAGGGGGCCGGCCCTCAAAGAGCGCATCGAAACAGTGCTGGACCTGGTAGGATTGAGCGACCGGGCCGGGGATGCGGTGCAGACCTTTTCCGGCGGGATGAAGCGGCGGGTGAACATCGCTGCCGGCCTCATCCACCAGCCCCGCATCCTCTTCCTGGACGAGCCGACGGTGGGGGTGGATCCCCAATCGCGCAATTTCATCTTCGAGCACGTGGAGCGATTGAACGCGGAGGGGATGACCATCATCTACACCACTCACTACATGGAGGAGGCCGAACGACTCTGCCACCGGGTGGCGATCATGGACGAGGGGCGCATCCTGGCCCTGGACACACCCAAGGGGCTCATCAGCCTGCTGGGCGGAGGGGTTATCCACCTGGGGCTTGCTGCGGATGCTGCTGAAGCGCTGCTGCCCTCCGTCCAGGCCCTGCCCCAGGTGCGCGCCGCCTCCCCCCAGGACAGCCGTCTGAAAGTCGAGGCGAGCGACGCCCGCCAGGCCTTGCTGGCACTCATCGAACTGTGCAACGTCCGCGACGTGCCCATCCTCTCCCTGGAGGTGCTGGAGCCGAATCTGGAAAGCGTCTTCCTGCACCTGACAGGCAAGCGGTTGCGGGATTAGAGACTAGAGATTGGAGGTTGGAGGTACAACATGGTGCATCAGCTCCTGGCCCTCACCTGGAAAGACCTGAAGGTGTTCTTCAAGGACCTGGGGGGCGTGACGGTGATCTTCCTGATGCCCTTTATGTTCATCGTGGTGATGAGCTATGCCACGGGGGGCATGTTCGGCGGCGGCGGGGACCGTCCCATCCAACTCCTGGCCGTGAACCAGGACCGGGGGACCCAGGCGGCAGCCATCCTGCGGCAACTGGATGAAATGAAGGCTTTCGCCGTAGAGACAGCCTGGGAAGGTCAGCCATTGACCCGCCATGAGGCGGAGCGGTTAATCATTGAAGGAAAGCGTGACCTGGCCCTGATCCTCCCGCCGGACTTCTCTGCGGTGCTGGAGCAGGCCCCGAACGCCAGGGAGCGTCAGACGACCAGTGTGCTATTCATCGTGGACCCGGCCACTTCCAGTCAGTTCGTGGAACCCATCCTGGGGACCCTCCAGGGTCTTCTGGAGCGGACCACCTATACGGCGATGATGCCGAAGAGGGTAGACTACCTCTTCGAGTGGCTGGCCCCCCAGGCTCCGGCTACGCAGCGGGAGATCTTAAAAGCCAGCGTCCAGGAAGCGATGTCGGGCGGCCTGGTGGGAGGACGAGAACCTGTGGTCACGGTGGAGCGGACGACGCCGGCCGGGATGAAGGTGGAAAAGTTCCCGGACACTTTCCAGCAGAACGTCCCCGGCTACACCATCATCGGCATCTTCTGGATTGTCAGCCTGCTGGCCTCCTCGGTCCTGCAAGAGAAGCGCGATGGCACCTTTCGCCGGCTGCTGGTGGCTCCGATGAGCCGGGCGGTCATGTTGGCCGGCAAACTGGTGCCGTACTACCTGATTAACCTGCTCCAACTGGCCATCATGCTGGGGGCAGCCCACCTGCTGTTTGGCATGAGCCTGGGCTCTTCGCCCGCGGGACTGGTGGCGGTGAGCCTGGCG
>JBBITV010000009.1:8230-21746 GCA_037440585.1 Chloroflexota bacterium | reverse complement strand
GCCGAACGTGAGGTACCAGGAGCGCCTTCTCAAGCTCCAGTGCGAGGCGCGGCACTTTGGCATTCGCGGAATGCAGGAACGGGTCAACCTGCTTGGTGGCGAGTTTCAGATTGAGAGCCGGCCCGGGTCGGGGACGCGGGTGTTGGTGAGGATTCCAGTACGATGAGCTCCGAAATCATTCAGGTCATCCTGGCGGACGATCATAAGCTTGTCCTGGAAGGGCTGCAATCCATTCTCCAGGATGAAGATGACATAAAGGTAATGGCTGCTGTGACCGATGGCGCGCAGTTGCTGGAGGCGCTGCGCCAGCATCCCGCCGACGTCGTCGTCCTGGATATCCAGATGCCGTTTGCTGATGGCCTGAACTGTCTGGAGGAAATCCGGCGCGATGGGCCGCCGACGAAGGTGCTGGTCTTGAGCGCGTTCAGCGACGGCGAAACGATCCAATCGGCGCTAGAACTGGGCGCCGACGGCTTTGCGCTGAAGACAGAACCGCCGGAGCAGACCATCTCGTCGATCCGCCAGGTCTACCACGGCTCCCTGGTCTTTCCACAAGCCGCCAAGCGGTGGCTTTTCTCACGCCGGGCGAGCAACGAGCGCCAGCAGGAGCTATCTGAACGAGAGTGGGAGGTTCTGGAGCTGGTAGCTCAAGGTTTGACGAATGCCCAAATTGGGGAGAAGCTGTTCGTCAGCGACAATACGGTGAAGTTTCACCTGCAGAACATTTATCAGAAGCTGGGGGTCTCCAATCGCACGGAGGCTACCAGCTACTTCTTCAAACACCACCGGCCGCCGCGCAGCGACCGCTGACAGCGGACCGCTGACCGCCGTAAGCGATAAGAGCGGCTATCCTCAGTAGGTTGGGCTTGTAGCCCAACGGATCCTGGCTAGACGGAAGGTGAAATCATGGAGCCAGGTCTCTGGACCCGCATTTATAACGTCTTCAACCCCTTTGAGCCGATTCCACCTGGACGGATGGCCGACTGGTACGTGGAACGGCCGCACACCCCCGTCCAACGCTGATGGCGCGCCTCGATCCAGCCAAAGTCCCACAGCGCATTCTGTTGGTCGGCGAGCGGTCTAGCGGCAAGAGTACCGAGTTGACCAAACTCGCCGCCGAACTGGCCGAGAACTACAACGCGTTGATCGTGTGCCTGGCCCTGATCCACTACCAGGGCACGCGGCTTCCCCATCGCCGTGTCGAGTTGTATCGTCTGAGTGTACAAGCTCTGGCCGAGACCTGGAACCTGGCGCGGAGCCTCTCGGGGCGGCCAATTGACCTGTGGCTGGACCGTGAGCCGCTGGACGAGCGGCGCGTGGTGCACATCCTGGCGCCGATCGCCTTCTGGATGCATGAGGAAGTACCCGGAGGGTTGGTCGAACGGAGTGTGCTGGAAGCGCGCCTGGCGCAGCATTTCGTCGAGAACGAAGGCCAGACACCCGGGAAAGCGGCGGAACTGGCGCGCGATTTCCTGGACCTGATCCGCGAGCAGAGCGGGCTGCTGGTGGAGCGGGGCCTGGACCTCTACGGATTTATGCACCTGACGTATTTGTTTACCGCATGACGGAGCCACAGATAGTTGAGCGGTCGTGAGGGATCGAGCCACTCGAACGATACTGTTCGTTTATTTACGTCAATCGCTCAGAAACCCCAGGCTGGAAGCCGTGGGCTGAAAGAGCAAAGCCCTTCGGGCTGGTTCTAGCTCCAACGGGGCTACGCTCTCTCAGCATCCGGTAGCTCACCCTCCGCCTCTAGCTCTTCGATTTCCCTCCACACTTCCTCATGCGTATAGAAGCGTTCTTGCCCGGCAGCAATGAGTGCCTCAATCTCGCGAATGTCACGCACGTCCTCAGCTTCTTCCAATGCTTCATTAACATATACATACTGTGTCAACGCTTCGCGGATCACACTGCTGACACTCTCATTCCGCGATAATGCCACCATGAACGAAGCAAAGCAATCTCCTTCAGCACTGCGGGGATTGCTTCGCTTCGCTCGCAATGACAGTCGTGCTTACTTTGGGAAAGCCCTGCCGGAATAGAGACAATCTGGCACAAACGTCACGTCGTCTAAATGGCGCGGGGGGCAGGCTACAAGCCTGCCCCCCGTCTCATCCGTGCAATCCGTGGAAGTCCGTGTCGTGCTCTGCCCGCTGCCCCCTGCCTCCTCACGGCAGCCGCAGCCCTGCACTATTATAAAACGCCAGCCCCACCGTTCCCGGTCCGGTATGCGCCCCTACGACCGGACCCAGCTCCGCCTGGTATAACTCCACTGGCTTGAACCGTTCCCGCACCGATTCCGTCAGTGTATTGGCTTCGTTGGGCGTGTTGGCATGCAAGACTGCGACGTGGGCAACTGGCTCTGGCCCAAGTCGATCGGCGGCGACCTCGATCAGGCGCTGAATGGCGGCACGCTTGGTGCGAACCCGGTCCAACGGTTCGATCCGCCCCTCGTGGAGGGTGAGGATCGGCTTGACCTGGAGTAGCGTGCCGATCAGCGCCTGGGCACCCCCTATTCGCCCGCCTCTTTGCAGGTACTCGAGGGTATCAACCACAAACAGAATGTTCATCCGGGCGCTCATGCTCTGGATGAGCTCCAGGATTTCCTCCCGCTTCCACCCGGCGGCGGCCGCCTTGGCTGCCTCCACCGCCATCATGCCAAGCGCCAGCGAAATCCACGGCGTATCGACCACCGTAATGTCGGCGTCGGGGAGCATCTGGCGGGCAGTCTCGGCAGAGCTGATGGTGCCGCTCAATTTGCTGGAGAGATGTAGTGAGATAAGGGAGTGGCCCTGCCCCGTTAATCGCGCGTAGACGTCCTGGAATTCGCCAGCCGACGGCTGCGTTGTCGTGGGCAGGCGTTTGGCTTCGCGCAGCATTCGGTAGAATTGCATGTTGGAGAGGTCAATCCCCTCGCGGTAGGTGTCCTCGCCAAAGAGGACCTTGAGCGGCACGACGGTGATACCGTGATCGGCGATGAGCTTGTTGGGGAGGTGCGCAGTGCTGTCGGTGACAATCTTGATCATTGGCGGATGCTCCTTTCCTGGCAAGGTTAGAGTCCGAAAAAAACGAAAAAATTCGGCAAAAAAAGAGGGTGGTCCCTCAAGTCTGGAGCGCAGCAACCATCTCGCGTAGGAAGCCCAATAAAGCCTGCCGGCCTTCCGGGGCCAGGCGCTGCAGCCGCTGCTGGTACTCTTGGGCGATGCCAATCCACTCCTCGAGCTGGCGATTCGCCCGCTCGCTCAACCCCAGGCCAAGCAGGACACCGGGCAGCATGGTCAGGCCGGCCGGTTGCTCGCTGGCGGGATCGATGAGCGAGCGAATGAGGGCGCTCTCGTTGAGCCGGCTGCGTAGTTCTTGCTGCAGGTTGAGGAGCAATGCGCTGAGCGCCTCGGCGCAGAATGGGAGGGGTGATTCTAACGCCGCAAGTTGCGTCAGAACCTCGTCCAGCAGAGGACTGTCGGCGAGGGTTCCGTGGCTGAGCCTGGCAAGGATACGTTCACGCACCTGTTCCCAGTCTTCCCCTTCAGTGCTTTGTCGCGAGAGCCAGCGAATGGCAGCATGGGCCTTTGGTGTAGGCGAAAACACCACGGTCGACCGGCCGGGCCCGGCGTCGGACGCCAGGACATACTCGGGGGTGACGTAGCCTTTTTGCTCCAGCAGGCGCATCATGTCGTACGCGGTCGTCCGGCCGATGCCCAGCTTCTCCGCGATAGTCGTGTAGTGGATAGGCTGGCGCGACTCCCGGTACAGGTCCAGGAGACGCTCCAGGAATGTCCGCTGGCGTGAGGTCAAAGTCATTCGAGAGCCTCCAGACGGCAGGTGGGGGTATTGTACTCTACCTGACGAGTCTTGTCAAATACGATTTTTGGTGTATAATCGACCCGACCATCGCCGCCCACAGAGGGCGTTACAAGGAGATATTTTCTATGCAAGCGAGCGAACTGCCGGCCGCCGCCGGGTCGACGGCAGAGTATTTTGCCCCTGAGACGGGTTGTACGGTGCGGGGCGCGTTTTTTGAATTCTTCCAGCGGTTTGGACTTGAAATATGCGGCCTTCCCCTGACCAATGCTATCGTTGAGAATGGGATAACCACCCAATACTTCCAACGGGTGGCTCTCGAGGCATCTCCCCAGGGTGTCCGGCTCAGACCCCTTGGCAGCGAAGTCCTGGCGCTGCGAGAAGTACTCCGACGGCAGCGCACTGAGCCGGTGCAGGTCTCGCCGCCAGAGGAGCCGCTCCTGGGCCCGCCGCCATTTCCACTGACCAACCTGGTTGGGCAGCTTGCAGTTCATCCTACCGAACGCTATTCGGTTCGAGCAGTGAGCCAGATACGGACGCTGGTCATTCACCACACGGGCGCTGCGCCAGACGTCCCGCCAGCGGCTATCGCCGAGTATCACGTGTCTCGTCTGGGTTGGCCGGGGATCGGCTACCACTTTTTGGTCGGCGCGGATGGTCAGGTTTTCCAGACCAATGCCCTGGTGACGGAGTCGTTCCACGCACGCCAATCCAACGCGACCTCTGTCGGGATCGCTCTGGCGGGTAACTTTACGGACATCACTCCGCCGGAAGCTCAGATGGACGCCCTGGCAGCCCTGTGTGCGTGGCTGTCAGGCGGATTACGTCTAGGCATAGACGCCATCGTGGGCCATCGCGAATTGGTCGACACGCCCTGCCCTGGCCAACAGTGGACCGGCGGTGACGCATGGAAAAACTTACTCCAGGCACGCGTGGACGCCATTCTTCACCCGGTGCCCGGCTGGGAGTTGTCCATCAGTCCTCAGCCATCAGCCATCAGCCAAGATGCTGAAGCTGACCGCTGATCGCTGAGGACTGACGGCTGAAAGCTGACGGCTTGTGAGTCTTGTGCTTGAGCCAGGCGAAGTATACGAAGTCCGGCTGCCCGTCTTCGAGGGGCCACTCGATCTCTTACTGCACCTGATCGAGCGCCAGGAATTGGACATTACCACGGTCTCGCTGGCGCGGGTGACCGATCAGTACCTGGCCTACCTGGCCAGGCAGGAGCAGATCGATCCTGCGACGGTGGCTGACTTTCTGCTGGTCGCTGCGAAGTTGCTCCTGATCAAGTCGCGCACACTCTTGCCCCAGCCGCCACGCCTGGAGACGGCCGAGGAGGAAGTAGATGTCGGCGAGGAGCTGGTACGCCAGTTGCGGGAGTACCAACGCTTCAAGGCGGTTGCGGCCGCCCTCGCCGAGCGTGAAGCCCAGGGTTTGCGATCCCACGTCCGGGTAGCACCCCCACCGAGCGTGCCGATACATCTCGATCAGCTTGACGTCTCCCTGGACGAGTTACTGGCGGCGGTGCGCCAGGCGCTTGCCCCGCAACCGCGCGAATCGGTCAATCACGTCGTTGCGCCCCTCACCGTTTCCATCGCCGACAAGATGGCTGCAATCCGGGCGTTGATGTCCGATGGGAAGTCTATCGAGTTCAGCCGGCTGCTGGCGACGGCGCAGTCTCGCGTCGAGATCATCGTTACCTTCCTGGCGTTGTTAGAGCTCATGAAGCAACGGGCGATTACAGTGCGACAAGACCAGCTCTTCGGCGAGATCTGGGTCGTGCCTGCTTGAACACAACGTAGCTCAGGCGGCACGCCCCAGACTATTGGGGCCGATCAATCCGCGTTTTTCTGTAAATCCGCAGCTCTACTTTTCACAACACGTACACCTTTCCCGCCTGCAAGCTCGCCAGCCCTTCTGGATCCAGGATGACGTTCACACATGCCGGCCTGCCACTGGCAAAAGCCCGCTCCAGCGCCGGCCGAATCTCCTCTGGCCGCTCTACCAATTCCCCGTAGCCGCCCAGGGCTTCCACGACCCGGTCGTAGCGTGTCTTGGCCAGTCCGGTGGCCAGTTCCCGGCCATAGAGCTGTTTTTGCGGCCCGCGAATCTGGCCCCAGCCCTGGTCGTTGCCGACAATGCTGACGATAGGCAGGTTGTGGCGTAGGGCCGTGTCCATCTCGAATCCATTCAGGCCGAAAGCGCCGTCGCCGTTGATCACGAGCACTTTCGCCTCGGGGTGGAGGAGCCTGGCGGCCAGGGCGAAGGGTGCGCCGATGCCCAGGCAGCCCAGCGGTCCCGGATCGAGCCATTTGCCGGGCTTGCGGACGGTGATAACCTTGGCGCACGTCGCCACAATATCGCCACCGTCGCCAATGATGATCGTGTCGTCGTCGACGAAGGCATCGATCTCCTTCGCCATGCGGAAATGGTTGATCGGGACGCTGTCCAGGTTTTCTAGTTGTGCTTGCTTGCGCTTGCGGCTCTCCTCAGCTTGCCTGAGCTTTCCCAGCCACTCGCTATAATCTGGTGCCGGCCTGCGCCGCTCAAATTCTTGCAGCAACTGGCCGAGCACGGCCCGGGTGTCCCCCACTATGCCGACGTCCACCGCCCGGTTGCGGCCGAGCTCTGCGCCGTCCTTGTCGACCTGGATCAGCTTCGCATCAGGGAAAGATTGCCCGTAGTTGCGGCGGAAGTCCAGCGCCGTGCCCAGAGTAAGCACCACGGCCGCGTCGGCGAGGGCCTGGGAGCGGGAGAGCTGCAGGGAAGTAGAGTGATCGAAGGGCAGCGTGCCCCGGCCCATGCCGTTGGCGTACACGGGCAGGTGCAGCCGCTCCGCCAGCGCGCGCAACTCCTCCTGCGCTTCGTCCCAATACACCGCCGTCCCGGCCAGGACGACTGGTTGCCGTGCTTCCGCCAGGAGCCGGGCAGCCTGCGCGACGTAATCAGGATCGCCGTGGGCACGTGCCCGTGTCCGATACTTTTCGGGCAGGCGGACCGTGTAGTCCTCGACGCGGTTGAACAGGATGTCAAAGGGGATTTCGACGAAGACTGGCCCGGGCCGGCCACTTAGGGCCACCCGGAAGGCCATTGCGAGCAGGTCAGGGATGCGGCGCGTGTCGTGGATCGAGCTGCTCCACTTGGTGATAGGGCGAAACAGAGCGACTTGCTCCATTTCCTGGAGTGCCCCTTTGTGGGCCAACTCCAGTGGCGCTGCGCCGCCAATGAGTACCAGTGGCGAGTGGGCGTACGCGGCGTTGGCAACACCCGTCACCGCGTCCGTCACTCCCGGCCCGGCTGTCACCACCGCTACCCCGACGCCGCGTGTCAGCCGGGCATAGGCATCCGCCGCATGGGCTGCCGCCTGCTCGTGCCGTGTATCAACTATGCGAATTCCCTCGGCCAGGCAACCATCGTAGATGGGATCGATATGGCCGCCGCATAACGTAAAGATCGCGTCGATCCCCTCGTTCTTGAGCGCCCTGGCGACCAGGTGGCCGCCGGATAGAGAGGCCATGCCAACGCTCCTTTCATCGGTTCCCTACGAGCAACTTTCCCCCTTGCATGATCACTCGTCCGTCGATCTTCACCGTCGGCCCCAGCATGACCAGGTCCCAGTGCAGGCTGGACTCGTTGCGCCCGCCGAAGCTGGCGTTCTCGCCCAGAGCGATGTGGATCGAGCCGATGATTTTCTCGTCCAACAGATCGTTGCCGGTGAGGCGGTGTATCGCAGGATTCAGGCCGATACCGAACTCGCCGATGCGGTCCTTGTCGCCGGTCGAAGTGGCCAGCACCTGGCGGAAAAGATCGGCATTTGTAGTCGCGTCGACGTCGAGGACCTGGCCTGAACGGAAGGTCAACACCAGGTCGCGGATGGGGTGGCCACGGTGGAAAGCCAGGTCGAATATGGCTCGGCCCTCGGCAGAGTCTTCGATGGGAGCGATGAAAACTTCGCCGCAGGGCAGGTTGTTGCCCACATCACGGCGAGCGAAGTCACCGTCATCGATGATTCCGTCATCGACCAGGGCCGTACGGCCAGCCAGGCTAAACGTGAGGTGAGTACCCCTGGCGGAAGTAACCTCGACTCGCTGTGCGCCGCTCACGATGCGTTCCAGTGCCCGGCCGCGCCGCGCGATAGCCGCGTAGTCGACATCGATGGCGCGCCAAAGCATGTCGTGGTACTCGTCGAAGGGGAGGCCGTACAACGCGGCCCTTTCAGGGGTCGGGTAGCCGATGAACGTCCAGCGCTTGTTACGCCGGTCGCGTTCACGCCGGAAGGGCTCTCCGGCAGCGCGCAGCGCGCCCACCTTCGTCTCGTCCAGGTCCATTAATAACCGGGGATCGGCAATGTCCTCGACATAAATGAAGCCGTCAAGCTCGTCCAGCCAGTTGATCCAGTGAACGGGCGTCTGCTGCAAGTCGGCGAGATCGGCCTCGGTGAGGATACGACGCTCCAACCGGGCACTGTTTATCCTGACCACCGAAAACGCCCCCGCGCGGCGGACGTGGACCGCCAGGTCTTCGATGAACTCAAAATGGTGCGGACCACCATGCACCAGGATGACTTCGCCACGGCGGACGCGCATGCACTCGTGTACGATTTTTGCGGCGATGGCATCCAGGTCAACTGTGATCAACGAGGCAGCTCCTCAAAACTAGGTACTTAAGAACGCAGTCCTTCCACCTGCGCCCGTAGGCTCCTCAATTCTGAGCTCACAGCGTCCAATTCCTCTTGCAAACCCCGCAGGCGATCGTGTTCGGCACGCACAAACCGGCTGTACGGTCCCAGCGCCTCACGCAAGCGTTCAATGGAGCGATCGATTTCCTCTGAGAAGGCATTGCCCAGCACTTCGCGCAGACGTGCACGCAACTTCTCGGTCTTGGTGCGCAGGTCTTCTTTGGCCTTGTGCTTCTTGTAGGGCAAGATTGCAAATCCCATCGCACCGATGACCCCCGCAGCCAGAATGCCCGTTACGTCGGCGGCAGCGGAAGCCAGCAGAGTATGGAGAATCACCCCCAGGCTGACAGCGCCCACTTCAACTAACGCGGTCTGAGCCAGGGAATCCTGTACCCCCTCAACCAATTGGCGCGCCTCTGCGGACCGGTCGAATCGAGCAACCACGTCCTGGGCGGCGCGCCCAATCGTCTCCAACAGAGTCCGGCGATTGTATTCAAAGCCGCCAGCGGCCGCCTCGGCGGCCGTGTGCAAGAATTCGGTGCGCTGGCGCCGGTCCAGTTCCTTGGAAATGGCACGCCATTGCCGCAGCTCCCGGTCGACCATCCAGTCAATGATGTCATGGACCTGGCGCTCAATCTGTTCGGGCGCATCCGCTACTACGATCTGCTCGTAATCTTGCTGCAGACGGCGCGTGTTCACCAGGTCCAGCAACCGGCGCAGGCGTAGCGTCTCGTCGAAGAATTGCTCGCCGCGTAGGCGCATCTCCAGAATGATGTTATCAACCTTATGGAAGCGGCGCTCGAATTCAATGCCCATGTCCTCGCGATACACCCCCAGTTGCCGGTCGATGTTGTCCAGAGTCTGGAGGTCATCTCGGAGGAGCAAGAGCCGTTCGTCCACGCGGCCGGCGCATTCGCGGCTGATCTTCTCTGCCACACCGAGGGGATTGAACAACTTGAGCTGGATGCGGCTTGCCTAGTTCAGGGTCTCCAGGACATAGTGTTGAAATGCCGCGAACCCGTTCGTTGTTGTCTGTGGCACCAGGTTGTCCGCACCCATGTGAAGAGCATACCTTGCGGACACGGGAAAAATCTCGGGGGTGATGCTTAACGACTGGCGAGCGTTCTCAGCGACGAAATCCTTCACCGTGCGGACATCCTCGGCACTGCCCAGAATGTCGACCTTATTGATAACGATGACGACTTTCTTGCCCCAGGCCCGAATCGCCTCCAGGAAAGCGCGTTCGCTCTCTGTGAAGGGTCGGTCGGCCGAGGTGACGAAAACCACCAAATCGCTGCGTGGGACGAAGTCCCGGACGATCGCCTCGTGCTGGCGCAGGACAACGTTGGTCCCGGGGGTATCGACAATGTTGATCTCCGCCAGGAATGGAGCCGGGTGAGTGATCGCCCACACGCCTGCCTCGACAGAATAAGGTGCCGACTTATCGCCGTGCTTGAGTACATAAATGCGGTCAGTCGTCGGCGTGACACCCTCGGCCAGGAAGCGTTCGCCCAGGAGCGCATTGATCAGTGACGACTTGCCGGAATTGAATTCGCCGACGACGACCAGCAGGAACAATTCGTCCAGTTGGGCCAGGGCGCGGCGCAGGATGGTGAGATCCTCGGGCCGGGCCTCCCAGCCCGCCAGGATAGTTAACAGATGTTCGACCTGGCGCTTTTCGGCGCGCCACAGCTCGGCCTGACGTGCGGTCAAAATCGACGGCAATATCATCGAGAGTTGCCCAGCCTTTCTTCTTTGATTGACCAGGATTAGCCAGTCACCGATGACATTGTACTTGAATGTGGGTACAAAAGCAAGCAGCCTGGAGAGGGGAATCTTTATGGAACGCGCCTGGTGGAGTTATTAAGCCGGTCCCATTTGGGTGCTCGTGGCCCAGCGATGAGACAGTTTGTAGGTACGGAGGATAAAGAAGGTCTCGGTCTGGCGGACTCCAGGCACGTGGTGAAGCTGCGTATTGAGGAACTGAGCCAGATGCTCGGTATCGCGGCAGAAGACTTCGAGCAATAAATCGACCGTGCCGGAGGTCATCACCAGTGAACTGACCTCATCGAACGAGGCGATAACACGCGCGGCTTCTTCCATATATCCTGGCTCCACACGGACTCCGATCACGGCGGGTGTTTTGTAGCCCAGGTGGAAGGGATTAGCAACGCCGACAATGCGGAGCACGCCTTCTTCGATCAGCTTAGCCACACGATTACGGACAGTCCCTTCGGATACATGCGCCACATTTGCGATCTCGGTGAAAGGCTTGCGGCCATCTTCCTGCAGATTGCGCAGTATGATGCGATCGAGTTCGTCCACCCAAGCCTCCTGCTACAAATGGGCCATACCCATGGTGATAACCCCCCAGCACTATTATTATACTGCGATATCCGTACTTTTGTCAATCCCCTTTTGCGAATTTTTCTTAAAGAAAGCCACAATTTTTGCGATTCCGGTCTTTTTTACGCAGGGAGTAACTGCTAGGCTGCCCAGTCTTGCGTAGGCTAGAAAACCTTCGCAAGGCTGGACTGAAACCCGTTCTCTCCAGGAAAGTGAGGTTTCTCGACATTGCTTGACCAAACGACGCTTTGCGACTAGAATCGAGGAAAGTCACCAACCAGAATCCCGTTTTTCCGAGTAAGCGGGTTTCTTAACTCTGGAGCAGACATCTTTGCAAGTCTTGCTGATCTTTTTAGACGGTGTCGGCCTCGGTATCGACGATCCGGCTAGCAATCCATTCTTAAATGCTCAGTTGCCCACTCTGCGCTATCTGCTGGGTGGACAGGTCCCACTCCAGGGCAATGGGGCCGTCGTCACCGAGCGTGCGACGCTGGTGCCGACCGATGCGACGCTTGGCGTCGCCGGACTGCCGCAAAGTGCTACCGGCCAGGCAGCACTCTTTACCGGGGTTAATGCCCCGCGCCTCCTGGGACGGCACTATGGTCCATACCCGGATGCAACCTTACGGCGCCTCGTGGCCGAGCGAGGGGTATTTGGGCAGTTGGCGGCTGCTGGCAAACGCGTGGCCTTCGCCAATGCCTTCCCGCACCGCTATCTGGACCGCCTTAAGCGGGGTACGGCACGTTGCTCGGTCACTTCGTGGGCTGCCCAGGCCGGTGGGGTGCGGCTCCGTGATTACGACGATTTGTACACCGGGCGCGCCCTTTCCGCCTTCATCACCAACGAAGCCTGGCGCGATGTGCTCAGTTACACGAACGTCCCCATGATCTCAGCCAACCAGGCCGGCCTCAATCTGGCCCGCCTGGTCGCCGACCACGATTTCACCTGCTTTGAACATTTTCATACCGACATTGTTGGCCACAAGGCAGACCCGGCGCGCACTATCGCAGTCCTGGAACAACTTGATGCCTTCCTTGGCGGCGTCCTCGCAGGATTAGACCTGGCACACGTTCTGTTGATCGTTACCAGCGACCACGGCAACGTCGAGGACTGGACTACCCGCAAGCATACCCTTAACCCGGTGCCGACCTTGTTGGTGGGCGTGGGCCGGCAGATCGTTGCCGAGCGAATCGTGGATCTGACGGATCTGGCGCCGGCACTCCTCGATCTGCTAGATGTGAAGCGTGAAACCTAAGGAATCCTCTGCGCAACACCCTTAGTGCTTGACCAGTTTTATCTCGTGAAGGAATTCTCTCAAGCATAACAAACACCACTCTCGCCCGTTATCTCGGTTTGAGAGTTCACGGCTTCTGGTGTTCTACCTTGCCTGGCAAAGTCAGGTCCCTGACCAACTGCTGTTCAGCGGATAGGCGTATTGCACGGCGAAGTGCGAGGGGTAGGAAGGAGCGGCTATTTTTATATAACTCCGATTGTATATTGTATCAAGTCCAAACCTGGATTGCCACCATCGCTTTCTTAACATCCACGCGGTCATTTCCCGGCCCCGATGCGGGCACGAGCGCATGTCTCTGCTGGTGGCTCTGAAGAGGAAAGCTGGTGGTGCGTATCTCGTGTTGGGCTACCCAATAGGGCGTCGCGCTCAAGATGCATCGGGTGAACGCGGTCCAGGCTGCATGCAACCGCCGGCATGCAAGCTTTGACTCTCAGGGGACATGCGGATGGGCAACGTCCAAACCCTAGGAATCGGAGTTAGAAAGGGCGGCAAATGTGCTGCTATGAGGGATGCATGGACCGTCGTGATGCGAATCTCCTCGCGGCGCGTCTCTGGCAGCTATATCAGGAGGTGGAGAAGACCGAGGACATTGCAATCCTAGAGGAAAGCTTCGACAAAACCCGCCCCGAGTGGGAGCTCTATCTCAAAATCATGGCACTCGTCGATACCGAACGAGAGGAGTTGCTCAGCAAATTGTTGCGGTTCCTCCAGGGCAATGCTTCACCTTCTTTCAATGAGTCGGCCCTCAGCAGGCAATAGAATTGTTATACGCAGCCCGCTAGAGACAGGGAGGCAGGCTTCAACCTGTCTGGGCAGGTGGACAGGTATGCACTCATTGACACTGGCGGGCCACGCCAGGCGATTAAGCAGGTGGCATGGCCCGGAGACGCGATCGCATAGCCTGCTCCTGCGCTTCGCGCTGGCGGCAGAACTGGGCGAAGGAGATGATGGCCTCCAGGCTCTCAGGCGAGAGGCCTGCTGTTGCTTCCACGAGCCGGTCCAAACCCGGCGTGAACACCATCCGCATCGCCTGGCGTTCCTCATCGCTGTGGCCCGTCTCCAAGCCAGCCAACTCCATGAGAAAGCATACACTGACGCCGAGGTATTTGGCCAGCTTGACATAGGTTTCGTGGTCCAGGGAAACGCCCTTCAAAGTCCGAAAGAGCGTCGCATGAGGGATGCCCGCCTGGGCGGCAAAGCCTCGCACACTGCCGTGCGTTCGTCGGTTGATCTGCGCTCGCAGATATTCCGTGAGGGTCATGGGGCGGCTCCTCTAATATGTGATGCACCTGGTCCAGTTGTGGTACACAGGCCCATTGTACCGCAATGCTCGCCAGATGTCAAACACTACGTCAAGTATCCCCAAGGTTGAACCTGGGGTTGCCGGTCTACTGATC
>JBBITV010000009.1:0-8209 GCA_037440585.1 Chloroflexota bacterium | reverse complement strand
AGTTTGCCTGCTCTTTCACACAAAAAAGGAAGAGCTTTTTTCATACCGTGGGCGGTCCACATCTTGACCATTTGGTTATCATCAGAGACATCCACGGGAGGTAACTTATGCTCACACTGCGTATTGCTCGCTACGAAACCCAGTTGAGCGTGCCTGGCTACGTGGCCAGAGAGAAGGAACAGCAATTTGCTCACCGGAAGCGGTTGATTCTTCAGCGCCTCCAGGCGTCTGGTATCCCAGCGCGCAGCTCGGTCCAACAGCCCCACTGCGTGCTATTGCCAGACACCATCTCCGAAACGCGCCTCAAAGAAGTACTGGGCGATCTCGCAGCCTACGTCGAGCCGGTTCAAATTGTCGCGGAACAGACCTCAAATGGTGCGCATGATTCCAAGGTAAATGGACACGACGGCCAGGCAGACACTCTGTTAGTGCCCTGGAATCCGCAGCCAGCGGACACAGAGGCTTACCTGGACCTGCTGGAGGCGAACCTGCGGCGCGAAGCGACGCGTCGCCTTGAGAGCAAGCCGGGTAGCCAGTGGTCTGAGTTCTCGGCGTCTGAGCGCGAGGCGCTGGTCTACGACTGCATGCTCGAGATCATAGCCAACGAGCTCGAATACCTGACTACCCGGCTGAAGGCCAGGCTGATTGCCCTTATCGAAAAGCGCCAGCTCTGGACTTACCATCCTGCCGGATACAACAGCCTCGTCGAATTCCTCGGCCGCCGTGGGATCCGCATCTCGAAATCCGAGGCTTCCGACTTGCGTTTTCTGTATGAGAAGCTGTCGCCCTGGGTGTCGGAGCACCTGGGGATAACGCCTGAGGAGCTGTGGCGGCAGGCTGGCCTGTCCAACTTGCGCATGATCGTCCCTAAGGCGCGGCGCGCACTGGCCGCATCCAATGCAGCCGAAGTGCAGACCTTGATTGAACAGGCGATGACGCACAATTGGGACGGGTTGCGGCGCGCCCTCAGGCCGGGCCGTGGCAAGGTCAACGTGACCGTGTACCACGAGGGTGAGCGCTTTCGGATCGAGACGGATTGGATAGACGCTGACCAGTTCAAGATCGTCAAGCGTGCCCTGCGCCACTATTGGGAACCTCAGTTTGTGGGCGACCCGGAATTGGCCGGGTCTTCCAAGACGTTGGCTTAGCAACATCAAGTTCATCGGGAAATCTTGCCTCTCAACTCACGCTGCTATGTACGGCTGCGGTGATGCCTGCTGTTGGTAGCAGCGCCGCAACAGGGTGCGGATCCGCGCCGACAGCTCGACGGGATGAACGTATTCGGTCACAAAATCGTCGGCCCCGACCTGGAGGGCAGCGATCCCCAGCTCGTAATCCGACTCTGATACCATCAGTATGATCGGCACCTGCGAACGTTGCCGGATCTGTTGGCAAAGTGTCAGGCCGGTTCCTCCAGCACGAGACATATCGATCAGGATCAGGTTGGGGTTGTTATTGATGGCCTCCCGGCCGGCATCCAAACTGGCAGAGATGCCGGCCAGGGTCTCGTATTCAAAGGCCAGCGACGTCATGACTGAGAATGCCAGGGTACTGTCGTGCGGTAGGATGAGGATTCTCGGTCGCATAGTCTCCCCGTTATCACTTTGTGGTATGACGAGCTGCCAGTATAGCGGCTCGCCTATGTGGGTAGTTGCGCGGTCCATCCTTAGGCCTCATTGAACTTCAGGGTCTTGAGTGCGCGCCTGGCAACACGGCTTTCGACTTCGACTTCAGCCCAGGCGGGCAGCCCGTCCCGGACCGAGATCTTGACGAAGCTCTGGAATTGGCGCGCAGCCATCACGAGTTGCAACTGGGCTTTGTGCAGGGTCCTGGACTTACAGGAGACCCCGGCAACGACCCTGACGTGCTCAAGGCAACCGTGGCCCAACTCCGACAGCTCGTCCAGCAGGTCGCTTTCGGCTGTCGATATCTGGAATGCACTCTGCAGTATGGCTGCCCGTCGCGAATCGGTCGCCTGCGCAGTGTGTGGCTGTCTCCGCCGCAGGCTGGGTCGAGGCCGGTAGGCGCCGGTCAGCGGCTGGATGGTCAGGTTGTGATTTCCTGTCGGCCCTGGGTTTGTGTTTCCTGGCCTGGGCGTTGTGCTCATGGTCGTCTCCCGTGTATGCTCTTGCTACTTAACAACTGGCGCACGGCGTCGGCGTTGGCTGGAGCAGACTGTAGTTCACCCGCAGCACTGGGGCGACCTGGTCGTCGGCTGGCTCGTTGCCGCTGCTCCACAAGAACAGGCTGTTGCCCTGCCGTGGTCCGTCAATGACGAAGGTGGCGACTTTGGAGACGAGCCGGTTCTGTAACGCGGAAACCTGATCGGGCTGGAAGGTAAAGTAGTTGCGGACACCGGCACCCAGACTCGGGCGGCTGTAGGCCGGATTCAGGACAGTCAGTGTGGTCACTCCGGAAATCTTGGCGTAGCCAAATGTCCGCCAATCGGCACCCTTCCCGTCTTGCACATAGCGTGCGGTCCAGGTTCCCTCCCGTAGTCCGGTCGCATTGCGGCCGGTCAGCTCGAGGGCCACGGCGTTAAGCTGGGCCTCAGGCGGGATGCTCGACACGTCGAACTGGACGACCCCGAGATAGGTAAGGCCGTTTTGTGCGCCGACCTTGATCTCGGCTGCGCCAAAGTGATTCTGCGCAGGCTCGTTGCTGGCTACCCAGCCCGTCACCGCGGGGTTGGCACGCAGGGCAACGCTGGTCGAATCCGGCGGCGGCACGATGGACAGGGACACGTCGACAGTCTGGGAACCGTTCACCGTGCCCGGTGGCGCAGTCACAGCTACCTGGCCACGGTAGAGCCCGCCTGGCAGGTTGGCGGTATTGGCCGAGATCGATAGGGTCGACGGTGTGTACCCGGAGGTTGCCCCAAGACGCAACCAGCTTGCGTCGGATGAAGCGCGCCAGTTGAGCAACCGGTTGCACTTCTCCAGGATTGACAGGATGAACGCCTTGGGATTGGCAGCGCCTTGCAGTGCCGTGAACGTGACGGTGTTTGTGGACAATTCCAACGTCACGGGCGGCAGATCTGTTGGCGGTGGGGCATCGATCCCCGCCACAGTCCAGACGACCGTCGTGACGCGCGCGCCAGCGTGATACACGATTGTGTTGTATTGGCCGGCCGGGTAGGGCTGCCCACCGGGATAGTCTACCCGGATGGAGGTGGTGCCCGTGCCGTCCAGAATCGGGGTCTGGTTAGACACCAGCCTGCCCCGCCGATCGAGGACGACGATGCGTATGCGCTCGCGGTACATAGCTATGTGGGGCAACACGACATAAACTGTTCGGGTGCCCTCGGGAAAGTCGGTCAGGAATTCGCCGTTCGGCGCATTACTGACATGGATGCCCTGGGCAGTGAGTTGGCCGGCCTGCACGCTGCTAGCGATGCCAAGCAGGAGCAGGGCCAGGCACAAGGCGGTGAGAATTCTGCGGTTCATGGGAGTCTCCTTTCTGTGTTTGAGAAATAAAAAAAGGCGGACTTCCCATTTAAGGGAAGCCCGCCTGTGTGTTCAGGTAGGGCAGAATGAGCTAGGTGCCCATGAATTTGATTGTCTTGTAGGCCCGCTGGCCCAGGCGGCTCTCGACCTCTACCTCAGCCCAGGCCGGAAGCCCGTCTCTGACTGAGATCCTGGTAAAGCCGCCGAATTGTCTGGCCGCCATCACGAGCTGGAGCTGCGCCTTGTGCAAGACACGGGGCCGGTAGGCCGGCCCCGCTTGCACACTGACCCCTTCTAAAGAGCCATGCCCCAGACGTTCCAGCTCGTCCAGCAGCTCATTCTCCAAGATTGATACGATCATACCAGAATTCCTCAACACTGTCAAGGCCATACACAGCATCTTGCCCACTTGGTTCGATGGTTGACCGCTGGCCGGTGCGGCGTCTCAGGAGCTGTGTCGAAGCTTGCATGTCTCCTCCTCACGCTTGCAGGGCTGTTGCCGGTGGATTAATACCCTACCCCAAGAGGGGGTGTGGCCTTTGATCCGCCAGTCCCTGGAGCGGATTAAAGCCCGCACTCCCGGTCTTACGGATGGGGTTAACCAGCGGCCCGGCAACATATAGATGATGGTCAGGCTATGGGTGTTCCTGGCAGGAATTCTTGATTAATATCGTCTCCTTCTAGGTGTTAGTGCGTTTTGCGTATCCTGTAGCTGCGCAGGCTGTATTATCTATGGAACAATTGTATCATATGTGGACCATTCCGTCAAGGTCTAGAAACTGTAATCTGCATCACAAATCTATCAAAGCTCACAACCCTTACCCCGAAATTGGGCGTATAGACTTCAGCTTGTCCCCCCCAAAGTGGGCAAAAATCCGCTCTCCGCGTGTGATCGACTTGCTTTACCCCGGCGTGTAGGATATACTTGACCTGCGAGGCGAGTAATCGAGGAGAGTGTCTGGGGGCAGAATGAACCCTAAACAGCTTGCCGGCGAGTATGCTGTACAGTACGTTGAATCGGGGATGGCCATCGGGCTGGGGACAGGATCGACGGTCTTCTTTGCTTTGCAGAAGCTCGGCCAAATGCTAAGGGAGGGCCAATTGCATGACCTGGTTGGCATCCCGACATCAGTGCAGACGGAGCGTCTGGCCCGGAAACTTGGCATCCCGCTAACAACTCTGGAAGAGCGTGTGGCGATTGATTTGACCATCGATGGCGCCGATGAGGTAGATCCCAGGCTGAACCTGATTAAAGGGTTGGGGGGGGCCTTGTTGCGGGAGAAGATCGTGGCGGCGGTGTCCAGGCGGCTGGTGATCGCCGTGGACGAGTCAAAGTGGGTCCGGCAGCTTGGCACAAAGGCGCCTTTGCCGGTGGAGGTGGTTCCTTTCGGGTGGAAGACCGTGGCTGGTTTTGTGGAGTCTCTGGGGGGCAACCCGGTGCTGCGCCGGGACACGGTCGGCCAGCCCTATGTCACCGACAACGGTAACTTCATCCTCGAGTGCCGCTTTCCTGGCATCGCCGATCCGGCCGATCTGGAATGCCGGCTCAACAACCGGCCGGGCGTGGTTGAGAATGGACTATTTCTGGGGCTGGCGTCCGTCGTGGTGCTGGCAGATGCGTACGGGGTTCAGGTAATGACCAATGACCAATGACCAAATCCCAAATCCCAAATCCCAAATCCCCTCCATCCCCCCGCTAGCGGGGGGAGCGAGGGGAGGGCGGTCATCGGTCATTGGTCATTGGTCACAGTCTGGGTAGCAATAATTTCTAATCGTCGTCATCTGAATCGGAGTCGTCGTCGTCGACCCACGTGTCCTTATAGACGACATTGCCCCGATCATCCCAGACAATGATGGTTTGCTCTTCCTTGGCCATGTCCGTGTTTACCTTTCTATCCTCTCCTTTCGCCAAAGACGGGCCACGGTGGGCCAGTTACAAGAGCCGGTCTAATTAGAAGAACGATTCACGCACTCATTTTGATATACAGACGGTGGGTGTCTAAACAGACTTTTTTCTAACAAATCTCACAAAAAATGGACTAATTTACAAATGAGTATGTCAGTATCGCGGGTTGAATTCGAAGAACGCCAGGAGCGGGCGCGGCGTGCGGCCGCCGCTCGTGGTTGGGATGCCTTGTTGGTCATCGGACGCGCGTTCTACGACCGACCAGGCAACCTGGCCTATTACACAAATCACTTTCCGCCCTTCCCAACAACTCAGGTTAGCGGGGGGATGCGAGGAATGGGTCATGGCGTCCTGGTACTGCCCGTGAATGGCCGGCCACTCCTGGTTGTCGACGGACTAAACTACCGTGATGATCTGGTTGCCATTGATGACATCCTGGTTGACCGCGATCTCCCGGCCGGCGTGGCCGGAATCCTGCAATCGAAAGGGCTCACGACAGCCCAGATCGGGCTGGTCGGCGAGGACGTTCTGCCAGTGCTGTTGTTCCGCGAGCTGGCGGAGCGCGTGCCGGGTGTGTCGTGGGTGCCGGCTGACGCCCTGGCGGCCGAACAGAGGATGATCAAAAGCCCGGCTGAGCGCGACCTGCTACGCCAGGCAGCGCGGGTTGCTCTGGCCGGGCTGGAGGCGGCGCAGAATACGGTGGGGCTCGGGGTGCGTGAACGGGACGTGTGCGCAGCAGGCACGGCGGCTGCCCTGGCAGCCGGCGCCGACTTTGTCCGCTACTTGCGGGTACACTCGGGACCGTGGTCAGCGTGGGGTTCGCGCTGGCCCCCGGCGACGGACCGCGTGATGGCACGTGGCGACCTGGTGACGCTGGATATTATTGGAGCAGCGCAAGGCTACGCCTTTGACGTGCTGCGCACAACCATCGTCGGCTTTGACACGCTGCCGGAGCAGCGGCGGATGTGCAACGCCGTCCTCAAAGCATTGGTCCGCACTCTGGATGCCTGCCGCCCTGGGGTGATCGTCGACCACCTGGTGCGCCGGGCGCACCGCATTCTGGAAGAGTCGGGTTACGGCCACTATGCTTCGGCTTTCGTCGGCCACGGGATTGGGCTGGAGACAGTGGAAGGGCCGCTATTGACGCCGGGCGTGCAGACTGTCCTGGAACCGGGGATGGTTCTGTGCATCGAGCCTTCGGTCTATATCCCAGACTGGGGTGGATGCAGCATCGAGGAAGAGATCATCGTCACCGATGAAGAACCGGCAATAATCACGAAGTTCCCCAGGCGATTGTGGGAGTAGACAGATACTCAGGTCTACCTATTGGGGTGGTGCAGTCGGCGTCAGGTTGCTATCAACAGACCAGCCAATTTCGCCATCCTGGGCCTGAAGACGCCACCAGTTCATGGAGGCGTTGTCGGTGGCGCAGCGGGTGGGGTCGCTCTTGATCGGGCCTTCCAGTACTTTGAACAGTGTGCCGTCTGGGACCAGGCGCTTGGTGACGCTACAGGTGGTCGGATCGAAACGGAAGCGCAACCTGTCGGCGCCAGTATTGACAACTTTGACCCAGATGCCGACCTGGAGGTTGCCAACAGGCGCAGGTACGCCGGGCGTAGGCAGCAGCGGCGGCGGGGTGGCGAGGGGCAAGGCCGGTGACCCGGATGGCGGAGCCGTGCCGAGGATGACGACCGTCGCGGCTGGAGCGCCTGCCGGGCGAGTCTGCGCCGGGATGGTCGTGGGAGTGCCGCGCCCTAAAGCCGCGAGGGTCACCGTGGGCGGGACTGCTGGCAGGCTGGGGCCGCTACGGAGAAAGAGCAACCACCATAGCAGCGCCACGACTGCCAGCGCAATGAAGACGATGGGAAGCAGGTCCGGTCGAAGTGGCCCGATCACAGGCCGCTGGCGACCCATTCGCCGCAGCCGGGATTGGACGCTGCCACCGCCCTTTTGGTTTTCGTCGCCGGTTGGCGGTATGTTGCCGGTCATCGTTATACCTCCTTGTACCTCGCGTGGCTCTTGAAATGACCACAATTTCTAGGGGCACAGACGCCTTGGGGTAGCACATCTTGTGGTCAGGGCAGTCGACCCTCACACCTCGATTATACCATCACTCGATTGACGTGTCAACGGAGAATCAGTTAGAGGTTAACAGTCCTAGAGGAAACTTTCTTTCAGGAATTCCTGCAACCAGCGGCGCACGGCAGCGGGCGAGGGTGCCCAATCGACGGCCTGGGTGAAGCGCTGCTGCGGCCCAACCGCAATCGGGATCCCACCGCGTTGACGGACGACCGCAAAGGCTTCCTCGTCCTTGTCGTCGTCGCCGAAATAGACCGGCAAGGCATCGGGGAAAGGCGCCTGATCGAGCAACCAATCGACCGTTTGCCCCTTATTGGCCATGACCGGTGCGACTTCCAGGAACCGATTACCCCCCAAGAGTCGAAAACCGGCCAGAGGAAGCAACTCCCTTGCGGCAATTTGCGCCCTTGACAACACGAAATCCGCATCTACGGGGTCGGCAAAACGAGCGTGGAGAGCCACCGCCAGGCCTTTATCCTCCACCAGAAAACCGGAGCGCCCGGCGACCAATTGCGTCCATGTCGATTTCACCTGCTCGATCATGGGCCGGGCCTGGGTCGGCGCTACGCCTCTCGTTATCTCCTGCCCGGCTATCTGAATCTCTACTCCGTAGAGACCGGCCAGGATGAGGCCGGGAATGGGCAGCATGGTCTGCAAGAAAGATAACGGGCGTCCGCTGAGGATCGCGACCCGGAAGGTGGGGACCTGGGTCAGGTCAGCCAGGAGTTCAAGCAGGGGGGCATCAGGCAGTGCTTCGTCCGGCGTGGGGGCAATGGGT
>JBBITV010000008.1:0-22726 GCA_037440585.1 Chloroflexota bacterium | reverse complement strand
TTTGGGATTTGGTCATTGGTCATTGGGATTTGACTAATGTCTATCCGTCTTCGCCTCACCATCTGGTACGTCGGCCTGCTCACCATTGTGTTGTGTGGGTTCGGGCTGTTGTTGTACTATCTCGTCTATACTGGCGTCATGACCGAGCTGGATCACAGCCTCCGTACCCAGGCCGACGTACGGCTGTCCCTGATGATCCCGGAGACACGCAAGCTGCTCGTCTCGGGCCGGGTGAAGAGGCTGTTACCGGCGAGTCTGGATCCATTCTCGTCGGGCACCATGTTTATACAGGTAGCCGATGTGGACGGCGACGTTACCGTTCGATCCGAGAACCTGGGCGACGCCAGCCTGCCCCTCACCCCGGACATCCTGACGCTGGCACGGAACGGCCAGCCGAGCTTGCGCACCCTACAGGTTGGCGATACCCGGGTCCGGATATATACGGTACCGCTGCGGGCCGAGAACCAGATCATCGGCCTGTTCCAGGTCGCTGCGCCCCTCACCGAGATCGACCAGGTCATGCGCCAATTGTCCAGCTTCGTCGCTGGCGGTATCTTGCTGATCGTTGCCGTGGCCGGCCTCATCGGCGGGCTGATGGCGGCGGCGGCCCTCAGGCCCATCGACGCGGTCACCCGAACGGCGCTCCAGATCACGCGCACCGGCGATCTGGCCCGGCGCCTCACCCCGATCCGGCGCAAGGACGAGGTCGGCCGGCTGACGGCGACCTTCAATGAGATGCTCGACCGCATCGAAACCCTGTTCCGCACCCAGCAACGCTTCATCGCCGACATCTCCCATGAATTGCGCACGCCGCTTACGATCATCCAGGGCAACGTTGACTTGCTGCGCCGGCAAACGACTACCGACGGACGACCGACGATAGACGTCCATGATCTTGGCGGTCGGCCGTCAGTGGTCGGCGGTCGTTTCGGCACCGAGCTCATGGCCGACTCCCTCGACGCCATTGCCAGCGAGACGGAGCGCATGACGCGCCTGGTCAGTGACTTATTGCTCCTCGCTCAGGCGGACGCCGGTGTTGCGTTGCGCATGGAGCCGGTGGAAATGGATAGCCTGCTCGCGGAGGTCCATCGCCAGGCACAGGTTATTGCCAGCGAAGTTACCGTCAGCCTCGGGCGCAACGATCACGCCGTCGTCGCCGGGGACCCGGATCGTCTCCGGCAACTGTTGCTCAACCTTGCGGAAAACGCGATCAGGTACACCCCGAAGGGCGGGCAGGTGCGCCTGGCTTTGGAGCGTGCTGATGGCTGGGTCCGCATTGCCGTAGCCGACACAGGCGTCGGCATTCCCGCTGAGGACCTGCCGCACCTTTTCGACCGCTTCTACCGGGTCGACAAAGCCCGGTCGCGCGAGAAGGGTGGCACCGGGCTGGGTTTGTCCATTGCCCAGTGGGTAGCCCACGCGCATGGCGGGCGGATTGAAGTGCAGAGCGAGGTTGGTAGAGGAAGTACGTTTACCGTATGGTTGCCGGAAGCCTCTAAGACTGTAAGAAGGGAGTGAACAACTTGAGCGGCAAAATTCAGATCTCGACGATCGCGCTCGTTGGTCTCGTTCTATTCGCGCTACTGTTTGGGTCATGCGCGGGCGCTTTGGTAGCCGGATTCGCCGGATTCGCCGTTGCCCGCTACCTGGCGCCACAACCCGGTGGGCCGGTGCTGCCGCCACAGGAACTGCCGCGGGTGCCGACCACGACCCCGGTGCCTGTTGGCCCAAGTCCAGGGCCGGGCGCGGTCCGGCCGTACCTTGGCATCCGGTACACCACCCTGACGCCCGAGTTGGCCCGGCAAGAGGGACTCAGCGTCGAACAAGGCGCACTAGTCCGGGTCGTCGAGCCGGGCAGCCCGGCCGAACAGGCGGGCCTACGTGTCCAGGACGTCATCGTAGCCGTAGACGGCCAGGCTGTCGACGATACCCATCTCCTTGGCGACCTGATACTCAAGTATAAGCCCGGCGACAGCGTCGAGTTGAAAGTGCAGCGCGATAGCCAGCAACAAACCCTGAGAGCCACTTTGGTCCAATGGCCGGCCAACCTGCCGCTCCCTGGCGCTCCGAGTGAAAGTCCGCTGCCCCCCGCACGCCCGCCGCTGACCCCGGGCGCTCCTACGCCCGGTGCACCGGCATATCTGGGCCTCCAGTTTCAGCCGCTCACCCCAGAATTGGCGCGGGAGCGCAACCTGCGCATAGAACAGGGCGCACTGGTACTCCGGGTTGAGCCAGATGGGCCAGCGGCCCAGGCGGGCCTTAAGGTCGGGGACGTGATCACTGCTGTCGACGGGCGCACACTGAACCGGACGTATACGCTGAGCGATGCAGTCCGCGACCGCAAACCGGGTGAGATCCTGGAGCTGACGATCCTGCGCGAAGATGGAGAACACACCATCCGGCTCAAATTGGCCGAACGCCCTCGAAGGGTGCAAATAAAGTCAAAGCCCCTGGGCTCTGCCCAGGGGCTTTCTTGATCCGGAGCGCACAACCAGCTTGTCAAGCGAAGAAGTTGGCATTCTTGGCGATGTAGTCCTTCCATTTCTCGGGGACTTCCATCTCGGGGAAAATGGCTTCAACCGGACAGACCGGCATGCAAGCACCGCAGTCGATGCACTCGTCCGGGTGGATGTAGAGCATGTCTTCGCCCTCGTAGATGCAGTCGACCGGACAGACTTCGACACAAGCCTTGTCCTTGACGTTTATACAAGGCTCAGTGATGATGTATGCCATGATCGTTCCTCTCCATGTTATGACGATTTAGCTGGCGGCAGACAGCCGCCCGTGTGTTTGTCGATATCTATATCTATTGTAGCACGTTTGATCGAAAGTGGGTATGATAAGCGTCATGTTTTTTTGATTTCGTTACAAACTGCTTTACAAACTCAGCCGCGGGTGGCAATCTGCTCCAGGCGATGCAAGTCAGCGATCAGGAACCGGCCGCCGACCATGTGCACGATCCCTTCCTTGCGCCAGCGGCTCAATACCCGGATAGTCGTCTCGACAGTGGTACCAGCCATCTCGGCGATATCCTGGCGCGTCAACGGGACATCGATCGTTACGCCCTCGGCTTGAGTATTGCCAGCCTTGTGTGCCAGACGGGTCAGGGTGTGGGCGATCCGGCCCTCGACCGGCTCCAACGCCAGGCGCAACATCATTTCGTGAGCCTCGGTCAGACGCTCGACCAACTCCTGAATGATCTGGTTAGCGATGGGCGGATAACGATTCATGAGGGCTGCAAAATGACGCCCCTCGATCTCGAGAACGAGGGAGGGCTCTAGCGCCTGGGCGCTAAAGGGATGTGGCCGCCGGCCAAAAGCAGCCACGCTGCCAAACCACTCGCGCGGCGAGACCAGATGCAGGATCACATCCTTGCCATCGTCGGAATGCTTGATCAGCTTGACCCGCCCGCGGAGCAGGATGTACAGACGCTCCGGTGGGTCGCCTTCGAGAAAGACGTACTCATCTTTTGCTACCCGCTTTTCATAGAAGAGTCCGGCGATCTCCGCCAGGTCCGCATCGTTGAGGGTAGATAGGAGGGGAATGCGCTTCAAGACCGCTGCGCTGGGCATCGCTCCATCCTGGGTGTGTCAGCATGACTGAGAGTTAACTCGATTATACCACACTTGCAGATGCGTGCCAAAGACGCGCAAGAAGGGGAAGCCGGGTCTGGTGGGTGGTAAAAAGCAAGCTTCTATGCTACAATACTGCCAGGGTGAGATACGGATAAAACAGAGGAGCAACAGGTACGATGCCCATCCGGGTTCTGGCAGAACAAGTGGCGGCCCAGATTGCGGCTGGCGAGGTGATCGAACGGCCGGCGTCGGTGGCCAAGGAGCTGATTGAGAACGCGATTGACGCCGGGGCGACCGACATCAGGGTCGAGGTGCGCGAGGGCGGGCGGCGCCTGGTGCGCGTGATCGACAACGGCTACGGCATCCCGGCGGACGAGGTCGATATCGCCTTTCAACGCCACGCCACCAGCAAGCTCTCTACCGCCGAAGACCTGGATCGCATCACGACCCTCGGCTTCCGTGGCGAAGCGCTGCCGAGCATCGCCGCCGTCGCGCAAGTTAGCCTGTTGACGCGTACCGCCGACGAGCCAGTCGGGACGTTCCTGCGGCTGGACGGCGGCGTGGTCACACAGCGCGAAGAGCGCGGCGCGCCGCGCGGGACGATCGTCACCGTCGAAAACCTCTTCTACAACCTGCCCGCACGCCTCAAGTTCCTCAAGACGGTCGCCACCGAAGCCGGTCATATTCAAGACCTGGTCGCCAGTTGCGCCCTGGCCTTCCCCGAGCGCCGCTTCACCTTGACCAGCGATAGCCGCCTGGTCTTCCAGTCCCTTGGTACCGGAAACTTACTCGATGTGCTGATTAAGGTGTATGGATTGGAGACGGCGAAGAATATGTTGCGAGTAGAGGGAGGAGAGGAGCAGGGGAGTACTGGTAAGATCATCTCCCCTGCCATTTCCGCCACCGGTTACATCAGCACCCCCGCCCTCCATCGAGGTAGCCGCAAGGACATGACTTTCTTCGTGAACCGGCGCTGGGTGCAGGATCGGACGCTGGCACATGCGACGACGGAGGCCTACCGGACGTTGTTGCCGGTGGGACGGTATCCCCTGGTGGTGCTAGCCGTGGAGCTGCCGCCAGAGGACGTGGACGTCAACGTGCACCCGGCCAAGGCCGAGGTCCGCTTCCGGGATAGCCAGGCGGTTTTCGTGGCCGTCCAACGCGCGGTGCGCCGGGTGCTTATGGAGCAGTCGCCGATCCCGCAGATCGGGGCGCGCCCCACCTTTTCGACCTGGACACGGCGCGATCACGAGCACTTGCCCGGCGACAGCGCACCCGGCCAGTTCGGTCTCGAACTCCAGCGCACGGCTGGTCCCCACCTGAGCGCCCCGCTCGACTTCCCGATCACGGCCCCGATTGATCACGGGTCCAGGCTCCCCATCTTGCGCGTCGTCGGCCAGGTCGGCCAGGCGTACATCGTGGCCGAGGGTCCTGAGGGCCTGTATCTGATCGACCAGCACGCCGCCCACGAGCGGGTGCTGTACGAACAGTTCCAGACAGCGCGCGCCGAGGCCCGCGTCCCTGGCCAGGCATTACTGGAGCCGGTCGCCGTCGAGCTGACGCTGGGCCAGTTGGCCACGCTCCAGGAGCAACTGCCGCTGCTAACCGAGCTTGGCTTTCAGATGGAGCCCTTCGGCGGGCCAACCATGCTGGTGCGGGCCGTGCCGGCGGCGCTGCGCGACGGCGACGTTGCCCGTGCCCTGGTCGCCATCCTGGACGAGGCTAGCGTGGGCAGTGCGCCTCTGGCCCAGGAGCGCGAGGCGCGGCTGATCGCCAGCGTGTGCAAGCAGGCGGCAGTAAAAGCCGGGCAGACGCTGTCGCTGGCGGAGATGCAGGAATTAATTCGAGGGCTGGAAGCCAGCAGCGCACCGCGAACCTGCCCCCACGGCCGGCCGACGATGATTCACCTGAGCACGGTCCAGTTAGAGCGAGAGTTCGGGAGGCGTTAACCCAGGGCTCAGCCAGGCTGACGCTTCAGGAGCGCAGGCCGTGCTGGCGAAGCAGGGCATCGGCCCATGTGGCCTCATCCCCTTCAAGGGGCGGATCGGCCTCCTGGCGGTAGTCGATAGCCAGGTCGTAACCGGCGCGGTCGTAGAGGGTATGAAGCAGGGCATTTAGATCCACCGTCGGCTCCGCTTCGCCCCGGCGAAGCGGCGTCGGGAAAGCTGGGATGGGTTGGCGCAGGCCGAACAGGTACACGGCAGCCCGAGGCCGGTGATAGGCCCGGCTGATCAGGATGCGGTATTGGCCCCGACGGCCGTCTTCCTGGACTTGCATGGCCATGGAGTTGCCAGCGCGGAGCAGATCAATCTCAACCAGGTGTGTTCGGCTGCCCAGCACCTTGAACCGTTTCTCCTCGTAGGCGCGTCGCCCCTCAGGGTTCAGTTTGTTGGTTGGGGAAAGAATCTCGATGACAGTGATGACCTCGCCGGTGGTGACATCGCGCAGCTCCAGATAGCGCTCAACGATTTCTTCGGGCATCGGTAACGTAGCGACGAGAGGTTGGGGCCCGGCCAGGGTCGTCGCTGTTGTCGTCGTGTCTGGCGGCTGTCCGGTATCCACAACCAACACGTCGGGCCAGCCTACCAGGTCATCGGGGGCCAACAGGGCCAGGTAGGTTCGCCGTTCTACGGCGACCCGGTAGCGCGGGCGTACCAATGGGCTCAAGTAGTGCTGAAGCTCAATGATCAACGCAGGATGAACCTCTTCCCACAACCCGCGACGCTCCAGGTAGGGGTCCATCCCCGGAAATGGAGTTGGCATAATGCACCCCCCTTGGGTCCTCCCTGGGACCACTGGCCCGGCCTTGCAAATGAGTGGCCGAAAACTATCATGGACAGTGTCCAATCTTAGCATGATTTGCCTGGCGGGTCAAGGGATTAATTCGCGCTTGCCAAGGTGATAGCTCTCCACCAGACGCTCCGCCGACGCGCGCCAATCAAACCTCCGCGCCTGTGCGAACCCGCGTTCGCGTAACTCAGCCCGCAGCGCAGCATCGGTGAGAGCGCGTGCCATCACCCCGGCCAGGGCCTCGACATCCGTGGGCGGCACCAGCAGGCCGGCATCGCCGACGACCTCAGGCAGCGAGGACGCCGCTGAGGCGACCACTGGAGTCCCGCACGCCATTGCCTCCAACGGCGGCAACCCAAAGCCTTCGTACATCGACGGATAGACAAACAGATCGGCCAGGCTATATAGGACCGGGAGGTCGGCGTCATCAATAAAGCCGGGGAAATGCACCGCGTCCGCCAGGCCGAAACGCGCCACGGTTTCAAAAATCCCCTCGTATAACCAGCCCTTCCCCCCCGCCAAAACAAGTTTCAAGTTGGGTTTTTTGCCTTGAAACTTGGAACTTGAAACTTGAAACTGATGAAATGCTTCGATCAGGCGAGGCAGATTTTTGCGCGGTTCGAGGGTGCCCACATGGAGGATGAAGCGGGGTGGAAGCCGGTAGCGTGACCGCACGGCGTCCAGTGTCGCCATATCGGTCACCGGGCGGAAATGCGGCTCGACGCCTGGATAGATCACGGTTACCTTGCGCGGGTCGACCCTCATCAGTTCAATCAGGTCGGTTTTCCGACGCGGCCAGGATGTGGCCGGCGCGGGCGACGGAGCGGGGGACGGCGCGCATCAAGAAGGCGCGTTGGGCGGGGAAGGCGCCTTCAGGGTGGCGCAGGTACGACAGGTCGTGGACGGTGAGCAGCGTGCGACGGCAGAGGGTAGGCGGCAGGGTGAAGTCCGGCGAGTGGAACACGTCCAGCGGACCGGTGAAGAGCTCGACCGGCAGGGGCAGGCATAGTCGGTGCCAGAGAATCGTCACATAGCGATGTGAAAGAGGTATAAACTTCAACCGAAAATTGGGATTCTCGATTTTGGATTTTAGATTTCGGATTTTGGATTGTTGAAGCCTGCCTGCGACAAGGAGGCTGCAGCGGTCTTCGTGTTCGAGCTCGGCCAGCGCCTGGACCAGGCCCCGGGTGTAGCGGCCGATGCCGGCGCCTTGATGGACGGCTGAGGTGTAGTCGATGCCGATGTGCATGATTCAATAAGTTTCGGGTTTCGAGTTTCGAGTTTCGGGTCCCATAATTCAGAACTCGAAACCAGAAACTCGAAACTCGAAACAATTCATAGACCGCGATACGTCCACAACCGGTTGGCGCCGAAGTTCCAGAAGAGCACGACGATGGTGGCTGTGCCTTTAGCCAGATTGTAGTCGAAGGGGTCTGGCACACCCACGTACGACACGAGGGCTTTGACAGTGAGCAGGACGAAGGTGTTGATCATGAGGCCAATGACGTTGACCAGCACAAATTGGGGAAGCTGGCGGCGCTTGCGCCTGCTGCGGGACTCGGGGAAAGTCCACAGGCGGTTCCAGGTGAAGTTGCTCAAGACGGCAAGAGTGAAAGAGAGGGTGTTCGCGGCAACCAATGGCCAGCCATTGACCCAGCCTTGCACACTGAGCGTCCCCACACCGCCAGACAAATTGCTGGTGTCAACGAGCGGCCAGGGGGCGAGCTTGTGCATGAGATTCAGCACACTGAAGTCGATGACAAAGCCCACGGTGCCGACAATGGCAAACTTCAAGAAGCGCTTGAACTCACGCCGGTAGTGCAACACGAAGGACAGCAGCCGATTCAGCTCTGGCGCCCGCATAGGCTCTTGTGACGCGCCAATTCGCAGCCCGAATCGATTCCACAAGCCGCGCATTGCGCTGTGCGATGGCGTGTCATGCTCAACCGTCGAGCGCAGGCGCGCTTGCCCGGGGGTATGCGCCATATATTGCCTCCAGGGCCGTCACGCTGCCAAGCAGCAATCCCAGGTGGACGGCCATCCCGTGAACATAGAGATTGTCGAACAGACTATGCACTGCCGTGGCCAGGAGCACCGCCAGCACGCCCAATGCAACACCGCGGCCAAACCAGTCTGGCGCCCGGATCGCGAAACGCACGGCGTGCCAGGCGGTGGCGACCACGAACAGCAAGTACGCCAGCAGCCCGACGAGACCCGCCTCAGCGCCGATGTTGAAGTAATAATTGTGGGCGTGTCCCAAGGGGTCCTCCCAACGCGCCAGCCGATATTGCGGGTACGCCGCCGGGTAGTTGCCGATGCCGACGCCCAACCAGAAGTGATCGGCCCACATGCGCCAGGCGGCGACCCAGTGGGCCACCCGTTCGACTGTCGCGAAGTTATCGTCGGTGACTTCGACGCTTTCAACGTCGAAGCCGCCGAAGAATTCGGTGATGCTCTCCAGGCGGCCTTGCACTGACACGGGCGGGTTTATTACGCCAGCTAGCATGACCAGGATCAAAAGCATACTGTTCGCGATGATGAGCGCAGCCACGCGCCTGGATCCAGTTTGGAGTCGAGGCTTTAGCCGATCGTATCCAATGGTCGCCACCGGCTGAAGCCTCGACTCCATTACAGAATCTGGTCTTTGCTGAAGCCCGGACATTTCATGTCCGGCGGGCCTGGCTGGCGCCCGCAACGCCGCCAGCAGCCAACCGCTAACAATGACCGTCCCCCTGGCCGCCGCACCCAGCCACGCCCCGCGCGACCAACTGAGCACGAGGGCTGCCAGCAGAATGGCCAGCACAACGCCCAACGCAGCGACCAAAAGGTTCGTAGCAGCCGCTTTAGTGGTTCCCCGAACCGCTAAAGCGGTTACTACAAACAGCAGCAGGCTCGCTGCTAGCGGCCACACCATGTTTATGTACCCGCCGAACGGGTTGGGCTGGCCGAAGTCGCCAAAGGCGCGGAAGAAGCGACCCCCCAGGATGGCGTAACTTGGAGGGCCGACGCGCAGCATGGCGCCCGCCAAGGCCAGCACGGCCTCCGCTGCGCCCGCAAGCAAGATTGAGGCCACCAACAATGCCACTTGCCGGCGCGTCCCCATGAGGCGGGCAACCAGCAGGTAGGCAGCCAGCGCTTCCAACCACTTGACTATCTCCTTCAGCGCTGGCTCCATGGCTCGCGCCGCCATGAGTGACAGGGCGATAGCGCCGAGAAAAAGCAAGAACGGCAGGAAAAGGGGAGCAGGGGAGTGCCCTCCCTGGCTCCTCAGGACTGCGCGCGCAAGCCACGCGGCCAACGCCAGGCCAAGTATTCCTTCTAACGCGCCAGCGCTGAACCCGCCGATACTCAGATTGAGTCGGGAGCCGAAGGGCACGGCGAAAGGCAGCAGGTATAGCGCCCGGTGTGGCTGCGCCAGAATCGCGACCACGAGCAATGTCCCCACCAGTGCCACGCCGCCCCACGTCAGGGGCAACGTCGCCAGGGCCAGCCCGGCCAGCAAGGCCAGGAAGACCCCTCCCCAGAATTCCCAGAAACCCGTTTGCCTGATTACAGCGGGTTCCTTTTCTGATTGTCGGCTGGAAAGGGACAGAATTGAGGCTTTCACCGTTTCAATTGCGTGCGGAAATAAGCGATGGTCTCGCGCATCCCATCGTCCAGGCTGACCTCAGGTTCCCAACCCAGTACGCGGCGCGCTTTGGTGATGTCCGGCTGCCGCACCCTGGGATCGTCCACGGGTAGCGGTCTGAAGACGATGTCCGAAGAGCTACCGGTGTACTCCAGCACTTTATAGGCAAAGTCGATAATCTTGAGTTCCGTGGGATTGCCCAGGTTAACCGGTTCGACTTCGTTGGAGAAGAGCAGGCGATAAATGCCTTCGACCAGATCGAGGATGTAGCAGAAGCTGCGTGTCTGAGAGCCGTCTCCATACACTGTCAGAGGTTCACCGCGTAACGCCTGCCCGACGAAGTTGGGGACAACCCGGCCGTCATCCAGCCTCATTCTGGGGCCGTAGGTGTTAAACACACGTGCAATCCTGGTATCAACGTTGTGATACCTATGATAGGCCATCGTCATCGCCTCGGCGAAGCGCTTGGCCTCGTCGTAGACGCCGCGCGGCCCGATGGGGTTGACATTGCCCCAGTAAGTCTCGGGTTGGGGGTGGACCAACGGGTCGCCGTAGACCTCGGAGGTCGAGGCCAGCAAGAAGCGGGCACCCTTGGCCTTGGCCAGGCCAAGGGCCTTGTGCGTGCCGAGGGCACCGACCTTCAGGGTCTGGATAGGGAACTCCAGGTAGTCGACCGGGCTGGCTGGGGAGGCGAAGTGCAGGACGGCGTCTACCGGGCCATCAATGTAGATGTATTCGGTCACGTCGTGTTTGATAAAGCGGAAACGGTCGTGGCCGGCCAGGTGCTCGATGTTGCGTATGTTGCCGGTGATCAGGTTGTCCATGGCGACGACGGTGTGGCCTTCGGCCAGGAAGCGGTCGCACAGGTGAGAGCCGATGAAACCGGCGCCACCGGTGATCAAGATGCGCATGAATGTTACTCTCCGCGGACGGGATCGTGTGCTATGAGGCGCAAGGGGGTATTATAGGGCAAGAGAGGCGGGCGGTCAAGCCGTTGAACGTTCAACGTTGAACGTTTAACGTGTTAACGGTGGTCGTAGCGGACGCAGTTGTCACGCGGGACGTCGGAGAGGAATCGGGAAGGCGAGAGGAAGCCGCGCTCGCCCCGGTCGCGGACTGAGGTGAGGAAGAGCCGGTCACAGGCGCGGGTCATGCCGACGTAGAGCACGCGCCGCTCTTCTTCGACCTGGGCGTCGTCGTCTTTGCTGCGCCAGTCCGGAAGGTGCCCCTCTTCGACGCCAAGGATGAAGACGACGGTGAACTCTTTGCCCTTGGAGTTGTGCAGGGTCATCAGAGTCACTTCGCCCGCCGGGGCGACGTTGTCTTCGCCGGTGGCGAGGGCGGCGTAGTCCAGGAAGGCTTCCAGGGACGTAGATGGGGCAATGGCGGCGAAGGCGTCGAGTTGCTCCTCCCAGCCACGGCGCAGCGCAGCCCAGGCCTGATCGTCGGCGCCTTCGGGCGGGGCGAGCGCACGAATGTGAGCCAGGTGGCGATTGAAGTCATGCCAGGCGCTCGCGGGGGCCAGTTCCATCAAGCGATCCACCCAAGGCGTGGCAACGCGCCAGCGACTGACACGCGCAGCGGCGTGCAGCAACGAGCGGTTCTCATCCGCAACGGGGACGCCGGCAGCCCGCAGGCCAGCGGCGACCAGGGGCAGGACCTCGGGGAGCGACTCGATCTGCTTGAGCCAGCGGTTCTCCGCGAGCAGCGCGAAGAGCAGGTCGCGCTCGTGGCGGGCGTCGGAGAGGGCGCGGTGGTCAGCCTGCGCGGCCAGGCCGAAGTATTTCACCAGGGCACCGAGCTTGTGGCTCATACGGGGGAGCAACCGCCGCGCGATCTCCAGGGTATCCAGCGAGGGATTGGTCAGCCCGCGCTTGAAGGCGTGGCGCAGCTCCCGGTCGAGGATGGGGTTGTCGAAGCGTTCGATGTTGTGGCCGACAAGGATCGCGTCGCCGACGTAGCGCAGGAAGGCCGGGAGGACGGCTTCGATAAACGGCGCGTCGCGAACGTCGGCATAGGTCAGGCCATGGACCTCGGTTGCACCACGCGGGATATGGCCAGACCGCGGCCTGACCAGGCTGTGAAACGGCGCGCCGACTTCCTGGCGCCGGTCCACGGTGATCGCGCCGATTTCGACGATGTCGTCCCGACGGATGTTGGTACCTGTCGTCTCCAGGTCATAGACGACGAAGCGGCCGTCGTCGAGGGTCTCGTAGGAGACGAGGAGGCCTTGGGCCAGCCGCCAGGCGATGGTGGAGAGGGAGTAGCGGATACTGCCGACGTCGCGGGGGGTTAGCGTCAGGTCCCCATTCAGACCTGACAGGTCTTTGAGACCTGTCAGGTCTTGCAGGACAATCACCCAGGCATCGTCCATAGGCGGCGTGGTTTCGCCCCCGACGACGGTGAGAGTGACCGTGGCCGAGAGGTAGTGCGCCAGGGTGTGTTCGAGGATCACAGCCGCGCAGAGGGCGTCGAGATCAGGGGCGGCGCGGAGGTGGATCGGGCGATTGGTGTCCAGCGCAACGCGCAGGGCGGCGACTTCGGGCTGCATAGACAGAAAAGCGGCGAATCCGGTCAGCGAAGGGCGCTCTTCTTCGCGGAACGGGCTGCGCCGCGCCTCAAGGACGTCGAACAGGCGGTTGACGATTGTTGCCGCGGGCCGGTCGGCGATGGGCAGAAGGTACTCGTCTAGAATGCGCAGGAAGCGGCGGACGGCGGCGCGGGTCAGCGGGCTGACTTCCGGGTAGGCGTCCAGGTTGCGCGCGAGTTCCGCGAGCGAGACGTTGGCCCGGACAGCCAGGCTGTGAAGCTGGAGCATGGTCAGCTCGTCGGCGATGACGCGGGGAAAGTTGAGGGCGGCACGCAGGTTAGGGTCAGTAAAGGAGCGGATGAGGTTGAGATAGCGCAGGGTTTCCTGGACGCCGGGGCGCTGGAAGAAGCTATCGCGCTGGATACGCTGGAGCGGGATGCCGGCGCGGCGCAGCGTCTGCTCGACCGGGTCGCCCAGGTCGTGGGTGCGGTAGAGGATGGCGATGTCGTCGTAGCGGTAAACGCCCAACTGGACCAGGCGCTGGATAGTTTCGACAAGCCAGGCCTGCTCGGTGGCCAGGTTCGGGAAAAGATGATGCTCAACCAGGTCGCCGGCCGGGCGTTCAGTGCGCATTTCGCGGTGGAAGGCGATGCGGGCGCGGCTGATGAGTTCTTGGGAAGCGGCCAGGATATGGCCGGTGAAGCGGTAGGTCTGCTCGAGGTTGATGCGGGCTGGCTTATAGTCGTCGATGAAGCGGTAGATGAGATCGCGTCGGGCGCCGCGGAAGGCGTAAATCGACTGGTTGTCGTCGGCCACGAGGGTCACGTCGCTGCCGGGCGGGGCCATCCACTGGAGCAGCCTGTACTGGGCCGGGTTCATGTCGTGGCCTTCGTCGACCAAGACGTGGCGGAAGGTGCGGCGGACTTGCTGGAGAGCGTCTTCGTCGCGCTGGAGGAGGTGGACGGCGTGGACGATAAGGTCGTCGAAGTCCAACGCGCCGTAACGCCTCAACGCCTCCTGATAGGCCTCGGCGACCTGGAGATAGGGGGTTTGGGCGGGGTCCTCGCCAGCATCGTAGGTTGGGTCGAGGAGGCGCGCTTTGCGCTGGCCGATGAAGTCGCGCAAGGCGCGCAGCTCGCGGGGCGAGGGATGCTGGCCCCAGCCGGCCTGGGCGCAGGCGGCGGCCAGAATCTCGTTCTGGGCCGGCTCGTCGAAGACGACGAAGTGGGGATCGAGCCCGGCGGCAGGAGCGTTAGCACGGAGCAGGCGCAGGCAGCAGGCGTGGAAGGTGTGAACCCAAAGCCCCTCCAGGCCGCCGTCAAGCAGGGCATCCAGGCGCGTGCGCAATTCCTCGGCGGCTTTGTTGGTGAAGGTGACGACCAGGATGCTCTCGGGCCGTTCGCCGCGCTCGGCGATGAGGTGGGCGACGCGGTAGGTGAGGGTACGGGTCTTGCCACTGCCGGGGCCGGCCAGGACCAGGAGCGCGCCGCCGTCGTGGCGGGCGGCGCGACGCTGAGGAGGGTTGAGGTCGTGATCAAGGTTGAGCGACATGATCAAATTACTCCACCAACAGCCTTCGTAGCACTTTCCCCACCATCGTCTTTGGCAACTCCTGCCGAAACTCGATCCACCTGGGCAGAGCATACTCCTCTACCCGACTCTTCAAGTAAGCCATGATCTCCTCGGGCGTCGCCCGTTCGCCCTCTTTCAGGACAACACAGGCTTTGATGGCCTGCCCATCCTCTCCCGCGGGCACGCCAACGACGGCTGCCTCCATCACCTTGGGGTGTTCGTACAGCACCTCCTCGATGTCACGCGGGTAGACATTGTAGCGGCCGGCCAGTATGACGTCCTTCTTGCGGTCGATGATCGTAAAGTAGCCGTCCTCGTCCATGCGGGCTACGTCGCCTGTGTACAGCCACCCGTCGCGCAAGACCTGAGCCGTCGCCTCGGGGCGTTGCCAGTAGCCTCTCATCACCTGGGGGCCACGCACGCATAGCTCACCGATCTCGCCCGGAGGCAAATCCAGACCAGTAGTCAGGTCGACGATCTTCGCCTCGGTGCCGGGAATGGGGATACCGATGGAGCCGGTCTTCCGTTGGCCGTAGAAGGGGTTGATGTGGGTCACCGGCGAGGCCTCGGTCAGCCCATATCCTTCGACCAGGCGGCCACGCGTCAGCTTCTCGAAGGCCTCACGCACCTCGTCCGGGAGCGGGGCCGCGCCGCTGATGCACGCGCGGATCGACGACAGGCCGTACTTGCGGACACCGGGAAACTGGTTGATGGCGACGTACATCGATGGCACACCATGGAAGAGCGTCGGCCGGTGGCGCTTGACGGCTTCCAGGACCTCTTTGACGTCGAAGCCGGGTAACAGGACGATGCTGGCGGCCATGGAGACGGGCAGGTTGAGGCAGGCCATCTGGCCGTAAATGTGGGAGTAGGGCAACACGGCCATGAAGACCTCCTGGCCGTAACGCAGGTCGGGCAGCCAGGCGCGGGTTTGGAGGGTGTTCGCCAGTAGATTGGCGTGGGTCAGCATCACGCCTTTGGGCTCGTCGGTCGTGCCGCCTGTGTATTGAATGACCGCCACGTCGTCGGGATGCACGTCCACCGCTAATGGCGGGACTGAGGGGTATTGCCGTAACAGGTCGGAAAAGTTTCGAGTTTCGAGGTCCGGGTTTCGTGTTGCTGAACTCGAAACTCGAAACTCGAAACCCGGAACCGCGAAGTCGTGCACCGTGATCACGTGCTTCAGCCGGCACCGCTCGCGCACCCTGTTTGCCAATGCCTGGAACAGGTCGAGGGTGACCAGGGTCTCCGCGCCACAGTCGTCGATCTGGCGTACCAATTCGTCCTCGGCGGAGACCGGGCTGGAGAGGACGACGACCGCACCAGCTTTGAGGACTCCGTAATAAGCGACGACACACGGCGGCATGTTGGGCAGCAGGACCAGCACCCGGTCGCCCTTGCGCACGCCCAGGCCGTGGAGGGCATTGGCGAAGCGGTTGGCCTGCTCGTTAAGCTGGCGGTAGGTCAGCTTGTGGCCATAGAAGATCGTGGCAACGTTGCGTGGGCGCTGCCGGGCGGCGCTCTCCAGGAAGGTGTGGAGCGGCTGGCTGGGTAGGCGGATGGTAGAGGGTACGCCCTGGTCGTAATATTTGAGCCAGCGATAGCCTGGCGCAGGGGTTGACCGCGGCCGGGCCTCGCGCCAGGACAGCGGCGCTGCTTGCAAGAAGCGCTGGATAGCGCGGTTGACGGCATCCGGTCGCTCCAACTGGACCAGGTGCGCCGACACCGGCACCGTCAATTTCTCCGCGCCAGGGATCAGCTCGGCTACGGCGTGTTGAGAGGCTTTCGGGAACGTGATGTCCCGCTGGCCGATGACGACGAGTGCCGGGACTTTGACCTGTGGGAGCAGTTCACGACCAGGCCAGATGGCGAGCGTATTGCGGTACAGTCGCTTGAGGACATAAGCCGGGGCATGCAAGTCGTGGGCGATGGTCCGGTTGACCCATTCGAGAAGCGGGGTTGGCACTCTGAAGAGGCTTTGGATGGCCGGGTGCAACCGAAAATCGCTGGGCGTGCCGACCAGGATGAGCCGCTCGACGCGCTCCGGGTGAGCCACGGCATAGGAGACCGCCACCGCACCGCCGAAGGAGTGCCCGGCCAGAACAAACCGCTCCGAGACGTTCAGCCGCGCCAGGACAGTCTCCAGATCGCGTTGCAGCTCGTCCATCGTGTAACCTGAAGGCGGCGCGTCAGAGTGGCCATGGCCGCGCATGTCAGGTGCGATCACCCGGTACTCATCGGCGAAGAAGCGGAGTTGATGCTCCCACTGCAACGCCCGGCCGCCATAGCCGTGCAGCAGCACCAGGGTGCGAGGCGCATTCTGCGGACTGATGTCGATGGCGCTGAGCCGCACCGTTGGCTGCTCGGAGACGACGATGTCGCGGCGGTAGAGCTCGAGGTCTAGCTTCATATCGCCAACTCCTGTGCGCTCTATCCCAAAGATGAACTGGATTATGACTCAGGTTGTCGGATTTGTCCAATCACAGAGTTCCCAGAACAGGCGCACCGCTACCCCCACACGTGCTGCCCGGTCTTCGGGTCCACCCGCAGGCGCCCCGCGCGCAGGTTCGTCACGTCCTCAGGCCGCCGCAGCGGCGTCAGCACACTCAGCCGCCGCCCATCAACCACCTCGACCACGCCCAGCGCCAGGGTGAATCCACTTCGCCCCTGGAAGGCAACCAACCTCCCGCGTATCAGGTCCAGGCTGCCGTAAACGGCGAGGGTGTCAAGGGAGAACTGGCGTGTTTCAGCACCCGAGAAGTAGAGGCGAAACTGGGCCTGGCGGCGTGCGGCGCGATCCTCCAGGCTGCGGGTGCGGACGGCGCTGGAGACGGGCAGCTCGTGGAGGGTGAAGCGCCGGTCGAGTCGCAGAGGGGCCAGGATCGGCTCCAGCTCGTCGGCGCGACGTAGGGCGATGATGGTTGCAGGCAAAAGCGCCTCGATCTTCCAGTGTTTGAAGGCGACCCCGCCCTGGACCGGGTCGATGAAGCCGGTGGTATCGACCAGGAGGGCATCCGCGCCGAGGGCCAGGGCGCGTTCCTGCAGCCGCCGCGCCCCGACGATGGCTGGCAGCATGTGGCCGCGCGGCGAGGTCGAGCCGATGAACCACAGGGTAAGGTTGCGGCGCGGCGGAAAGCGGGGCTCTTCTTGCGTGGCCAGAGCCAGGCCCAGAGTGGTCGGCGGGCCGAGGGTGCTCTGGCCGGTGTCCAGGTCGAGCAAGGCGACGCGGGGGTGGTGGCGGCAGAGTTCCAGGAACAGGTGGCGGGCGAAGGTGGTCTTGCCGCTGTTAACGTCGCCGAGGAGCAGGATGGTACCGCGCAGGGCGGCGGGATCGAGTTGCGCCCATTCGGGGTGAACATAGATGTCGTCCGATGTGGACACTATAGCCCCGAATTATACTTGAGCGCCCGGTTTACCTCAGCCATTTTCTGGACGCTTAGTTTGCCGATCGGCTTGACCGTTGAGGAATCTGAGGGTGGCCGAAGACGCGAGTCCGGACCAGTCTGCTGAATGGTAGCGATTTGAGCACAATTGACCGCACTGGGGTAGGGTAGACCGCCTTCGCCCGGCTCGATGGTCACGATAAAAGGATACGGGCGCGGGGGGACCGTTCTGGTAATGGCTACGACTACCGTGGTGGGACTATTCTGGTTGCCAACATCTTGCTGGACGACGAGCGCCGGCCGCAGACCGCCCTGCTCGCTGCCCTTTACGGGATCGAATTCGACCCAGTAGATCTCGCCTCGCTTAACCGGCATGCTCAAATGCCTCCGATACGGCGCGCAAGCTGGCAGCGGCGAATTCGCTGGATTCCTGAGCGTAAAAGCGATATCCTTCGGCCGCCAGCTCATCTTGTTCTCGCGCCTGCCATGTCGCCAGCACGTCTGCGATGAGTCGACTACGGCCAAGACCCAACTGCGATGCTTTTTCATCCACGTATTCGATCAACTCACGGGGAAGTGACACGGTCACTTTTTGGAACACCGCTTTAGTTGCCATAAATGGTTCCTCGCATTCCTTTCAGATAGTTGTTTCTATTCTACCACAAACCTGGCCTTCCGTCTAGTCATACCACCAGGCGGTATCAACGCTACCCCATACCGGTTGCATCCAAGATAAGCTGCCGTTGCTGATTGGTTAGGTCGTACACGTCGAATAGCGTATCGTCCAGGACCCGGTAGATTTCTGCACCACGCGGGGTCAACCTGCTCCCCGGCGCCCGCCGCACCTCGGCGATGAGTTCGTCGACCAGGCTGGCCAACTCGGCCTGCCGGCGTGAATCGAGCGGCTTGAGCGGCAACTTGCCGGCATAATAGGCGTCGAAGTGCATCGTCCGCACGGCACGATTGTAGACCAGGTAATAGTAAAACCAGGCGGCCAGGCTAGAGTTGAGAACGGCCAGTAAGTACTTCAGAGAGAATTGCTCCCGACAGGCATCACGCAGGACGACGTTTTCGACAGTGTCCAGGTTGAGCATGCTCTCCTCGTCCAGGGCGGCCATGACGACGATCCGGTCGTGCGGCCAGTGCACATGGGCGACGATATTCTGTGAGACGATCTTGGGTTGCCTCAGCCACTGGACCTTGTTCAGGCCTGCTTCCGGCCCGGTGAGGGCGACGTAATCGGCCGGCGGCAGCAGGCTGTAGCGTCGCACTTGCTTGCCGCGCCGGATGGGAACGGCGTAGTCAGCCGCCGCAGAAAGCAGGCGTGCCTGCCAGGGCAGGCCGCGGAAAATCTCGGCAATAGCGCCTAGCAGGATTGAGCCTTCCTTGATCTGGCGATAGATGTCATAGAACGCCGGACTGATGTGGATCGGCAATCCATCGAGTTCCTCGATCAGCCCTGTTGGACTGGCCTGGCAAAAGGTGAGGTCACCGTTAGCCAGGTGGTAGCAGGCATAGGTGTCGCTGTGGGATGGAGCATCCAGTCCACGGTAGACCACGATCACCTGCTCCAGGCGCACGCCGGCGAAGGCCTCGCTCACGTCGACAATGTCGACGAGGCGGCCATGCGCGCTGATGTGTCGTCGGATAGCGCTCCACCCACGCGAATACGTGAGCGACTTCGGGACGACCAGGGCAACGTGGCCCTCCGGGGCCAGGCTAGATGCCAGCTCCATGAACATGATGGCCGAATTCTTTTGCCCGGCACTGGTCGGGTACAGTTTGCCCAGCTCGCGTCGCTGGTCGGTGGGGAGCCGGGCGCTGTAGGGCGGGTTGCCGATGCACAGGTCGAATCCATCTTTAGTGTCGAATACCTGGGGGAATTGGGTGCGCCAGAAAATTGGGTCCGCCAGGCCGTCGCCGTGCACGATGTGCCGGGTCAGGTCGGGCAACTGCGGCGCCGGGCAGTCTCGGCGGTACGGGTAATCGGCCAGGAGCGACAGCCACAGGCGCCACCGGCAGATATGGACGGCTTCTAGCTGGATGTCTACGCCAAACAAGCAGTTGTCGAGGATCTGGCGCTTCACCTCGAAGTCGTAGTCCGGCTGGCTGGTGACGTACTCAGGTCCATAGGCCTCCTGGTCCAGCCGCCGGACCAGCGCGGCTATTTCGTGCAACATGCCGACGAGGAAGGCGCCGGTACCGGCGGCAGGATCAACGATGCGGGCACCCAGGAGCAGGTCACGGGCAGATTGGCTGGCAGATTTAATGTACGCTTGTAGCGCTTGCTGGCAGGTGAAGTGGACGATGGCGCGCGGGGTGTAGTAGCTGCCGGTGGTTCTGCGGCCGCCATCTGGCCCACCAGACAGGGTCAGGCTCTCGAAGATGGCGCCCAGGACGGACGGGTCGATGGCCAACTCGGCATCGCCAGGCGCGGCCTCACGGATGGAGAAGAGGTAACGGTTGAGCAGTTCATCAAAGAAGGGCTGAAAGGCGCCGTCGGGGATGACGAGGTCGGTGGTGAATTCTTGTAAGATCGGGACGAGGACTTGAGGGTAGAAGGTGGCCCGGTCAGGCCGCGCCGGATCAAAGACGGCAGCAAAGCGGTGTTGCAGGTAGCGGCTGTCGCCGTCTAGCCAGCCTATCTGCTGGAGGAAAGTCAGGAAGAGGAGGTGTTCGAGGAGGAGGGCTGCGTAGGTGTGCGCGTGACCAGCTGCCGCTGGATTGTGGGTGGCGATCTGGTGATGCAGATAATCGAGCACGCGACCGTAGTCAACAAGGAATGGCCGGGTGAGAGTTGGAGAGGACATATCGGAGAGTTTACATCGTTCTGGGGTACGGGTCAAGCGAGCAACTATCGTTTGCTCCCCCCGCCCACCCGTGCTACAATTGACCCGACTTTCCCCCGAGGTGTGCAGTCTTGGACATCCTGGCAGGTCTAAATAATAGGCAACGCGATGCGGTGGAAGCTGGCAATGGCCCGGTGCTGGTTCTGGCTGGGCCCGGTAGCGGTAAGACCCGCGTGCTTACACACCGCGTGGCCTATCTGATCAAAGAGCGTGGCATCCCGGCTCATCGCATCATGGCCGTCACCTTTACCAATAAGGCCGCGCGGGAGATGATGGATCGCCTGCGCCAGCTTATCGGCGAACGAGGCTTACACCAGTTGACCATCGGTACCTTCCATGCCACGTGCGCCCGCATCCTGCGGATCAAAGCTGCGCACCTGGGCATCGACTCCAACTTCGTCATCTATGACACAGACGACCAGCTCAGCCTGGTGCGCCAGGCGATCAAAGACCTGGACCTCAACGACAAGCTCTACCGACCGGGGTCGATGCACGCCGCCATTTCCCATGCCAAGAACGAGCTCATCACTCCTGAAAAGTATCCAACCCTGACGTATAAAGACGAGGTGACGAGGCGCGTCTACGCCCGCTACCAGGAGCTGCTGGAGCAAAGCCACGCCCTGGACTTCGATGACTTGCTGATGCAGGCCGTTATCCTGTTCCGCGATCATCCCGAAGTCCGGGAAAAGTACCAGGAGCGCTATCTGCACATCCTGGTGGATGAGTTTCAGGATACGAACAGCGCGCAGTATGAGCTGATTAAACTACTGGCAGGTAGGCACCACAACGTCTTTGTCGTCGGCGACGAAGACCAGTCGATTTACATGTTTCGAGGGGCAGATTTCCGCAATGTTCTGCGTTTCCGCGAAGACTTCTCCGACGCACAAACCATCCTGCTGGAACAGAACTACCGCTCGACGCAGACGATTCTGGATGCCGCCCGAGGCGTTATCGGCCAGAACCGGCAGCGAACCCCAAAATCACTCTGGACAGAGAAGTCTGGTGGCCCTCGAATTACCTTGTTCGAAGCCTACGATGAATCCGAGGAATCTAACTACGTCGTGGACGAGATCCGGCGGCTCGCGGCCAGGGGCGAGTTCCACCCGGGAGACTGCGCCGTCATGTACCGCACGAATGCCCAATCCCGGACGTTGGAAGAGGCGTTCGTGCGCAAGGGGCTGCGCTACAAGCTTGTCGGCGCGACGCGGTTCTACGAGCGTCGCGAGATCAAGGACACCATCGCCTATCTGCGCCTGATTCACAATCCTTTCGACCAGATTAGCTTCCAGCGCATCTTCAACGTCCCGCCCCGAGGCATCGGACCAAAGAGCATCCGCCAGCTCGACGCCTGGGCGGCGAAGATGAACGTGCCAGCTTATTCTGCCTTACAAGTGCTCAGAGAGCAGCAGACGGGGACCGGTGGGACGCAGCCAGGGCGGGGCAACAGTTCGATGGCTGCCCCAGCGCCCTTCGATAGCCGGACAGCGAATGCGCTTGTCGCCTTTGTCGACCTGCTTGATGGCCTGATCGGGCTGCGCGACAAAGTGAACGTCGTCGACTTGCTGGATGAAACTCTCAAGCGCACCGGCTACGAGGACTACCTCAAAGATGGCACACAGGAAGGCCGGGATCGCTGGGAGAACGTTGAGGAATTGAAGCGCGTGGCGACCGAGTACAAGGACCTGCCGCCGGACGAAGGTCTGACGGCGTTTCTGGAGAAGGTTGCCCTGGTCTCCGATGTGGACAACCTGGACGGCCAGGCGGACGCGGCGACGCTGCTCACGCTGCACGCGGCCAAGGGCCTGGAGTTTCCGGCCGTATTCATCGTCGGGATGGAGGAGGATATTATCCCACACAGCCGCTCCAAGGATGACCCGGACCAGATAGAGGAAGAGCGGCGGCTGGCCTACGTCGGCATCACGCGGGCCAAGGAGCGGCTGTACCTGGTGTACGCCTTCCGCCGGAACCTGCACGGGTCCAGCGAGTTGCGCCAGCCCTCGCGTTTTTTGGACGACATTCCGGCGCACCTGATTCAAGGCCGTGAGAAATCAAAGGCCAGCAGTCGCACGACGCCATCTCGCCAGCTCATTGGGCCGAGTCGCACGTATGTAGGCGCTGGTGGGAACGCCAAAGCGCCAGCCGCGCCTGTCACGACTGGCACTTTCCGCCCTGGTGACAAAGTGCGCCATGCCACCTTCGGCGAAGGCGTCGTCGTCAGCAGCAAGCCAGCAGGCGATGACCAGGAGCTTGAGGTGGCGTTTGTCGGGCGGGGAATCAAAAAGTTGCTGGCAAGTTTTGCGAAGCTGGAGAAAGTCTGACAATCAATGCCCAAATCCCAAATCCCAAATCCCAAATCCCAATGACCAAATCCCAAAGAGTTCAAGCCTATTTGGTCAGAT